>NZ_JAKFFD010000188.1:0-21978 GCF_036675385.1 Pseudarthrobacter sp.
GGCCCAGCATTGCCCGGAGGCGTTGGAGGCGACGTCGAACAGCGCCTGGTGCGTCAGGCCCAGCTTCTCGCCCAGCACAAAGGCTTCGCTGACCGCGATCATGGAGACCCCCAGGATGAGGTTGTTGCAGATCTTGGCGGCCTGGCCGCCGCCGTGCCCGCCGCAGTGGACCACCCGTTTTCCCATCACCTCGAGCAGGGGCCGGACCGCCTCGAAGTCCTCCGTTTCGCCGCCCACCATAAAGGTCAGCGTGCCGGCTTCCGCACCCACCACACCGCCGGAGACCGGGGCATCCACGGCACGGTGGCCGGCCGCAATGGCGAGCGCGGAGGCTTCGCGTGCCTCGTCAACGTTGATGGTGGAGCAGTCCAGGAACATGGTCCCCGGCTTGGCCTCGGCCAGCAGGCCCGGCTGTCCCTCCGCGCCGCGGTAGGCGTCCAGCACGTGCTGTCCGCTGGGGAACATGGTCAGCACCACGTCGGCACCGGCGATGGCGTCCAGCGGACTGGCCGCCGTGGGGACGCCGTGTGTTTGGGCGGCGTCCAGCGCGGCGGGGACCACGTCGAAGCCCGCCACGGTGTAGCCGGCCCGGACCAGGTTCACTGCCATGGGCCCGCCCATGTGGCCCAGGCCCAGGAAAGCGACGGTGGTTTGTTCAGGCATTGTCCGGCTCCTTTGTGTGCAGGTTGAGTTCCCGGTCCCCCAGCGGCGCGAAGAACCGTTCGATGTCCGTCGCGTGCACCTCGTGCAGCGTGGCCGGCTTCCAATGCGGATCGCGGTCCTTGTCCACCACCTGCGCCCGGATCCCTTCGCGGAAGTCGGGCGCAACCAGGAACCGAAGCCCCACGCGGTATTCCTGCGCCAGTGCCTCGTCCAACGTCAGTCCTTTGGCCCGGCGGAGGGACTCCAGTGCCACCTTCACAGCCGTCGGCGACTTCGCTTCGATGGTGTCGGCGGCCTCGGCCGCTTCGGCCGCAGGCTCCCTGCCCGACGCGCCGCCCGGGGCCTCATCCAGCGTCCGCAGCCGCCGGACAATGTCCTCCACGTCGTCACTGGCGTAGGCGGCATCGATCCAGCCGCGCTGCGCCTCCAGCCCGGAGGGCGGCGGGCTCTGGGCAAAACGTACGACGGCGGCTTCCGCAGTTTCGTGTTCGAGCGCGGCCGCCAGCTCCGGCAGGCGCCCCGACGGGACAAAGTGGTCCGCGAGGCCCAGGAACAGCGCATCCGCCCCGGTCAGGTGGGCTCCGGTCAGCGCGGCATGGGTGCCGGTCTCCCCAGGTGACCTCGCCAGCAGCCAGGTCCCGCCGACGTCGGGCACAAACCCGATGGTGGTCTCCGGCATTCCCGTCCGGGTCCGTTCGGTGACCACCCGCACGGAGCCGTGCGCGGAGATTCCCACGCCGCCGCCGAGCACCAGTCCGTCCATAAAGGCCACATAGGGCTTGGGGTACGCGGCGATGAGGGAGTTCAGCCGGTATTCGTTCTGCCAGAAGTCAGCAGTTTCCGCACCGCCGCCGAGGATGTCCCGGTAGATCGCCACAATGTCGCCCCCGGCGCAGAGGCCACGCTCACCGGCGCCGCGCACCAGGACTGTGGCCACGCCGTCGTCGTCCGCCCAGGCAGTGAGCTGCGCCAGCATGGCGTCCACCATGCCGGCGTTCAGGGCGTTGACGGCCTTGGGCCGGTTGAGCGTGATGATGCCCAGGTGGCCGCGCTTCTCGAACAGAACCTCTGTCATCAGCTGCCTTCCGGCATGATGAAGCTGGCGCCCTGGCGGATCCCCGACGGCCAGCGCGTGGTGACCGTTTTGGTCTTGGTGTAGAAACGGAACGCATCGGCGCCATGCTGGTTCAGGTCGCCGAAACCGGACGCTTTCCAGCCGCCAAACGTGTAATAGGCGATGGGGACGGGGATGGGGACGTTGATGCCCACCATGCCCACCTCCACCCGGCTGGCGAAGTCCCGGGCGGCGTCGCCGTCGCGGGTGAAGATGGCCACGCCGTTGCCGAATTCGTGCTCGGAACACAGCCGGAGGGCTTCGTCGTAATCGGCGGCGCGGAGCACGCTGAGGACGGGGCCGAAGATTTCCTCCTGGTAGATCTTCATGTCCTTGGTGACGTGGTCGAAGAGCGTGGGGCCTACCCAGAAGCCGTCGTCATAGCCTTCCACCGTGAGGCCGCGCCCGTCGGCCAGCAGGGTGGCACCCTCGTCCACGCCGGACTGGATGTAGCCCTCGATCCGTTCCTTGGCACTCGCCGCCACCACGGGCCCGAAGTCCGAGTCCTTGTCCAGGCTGTGGCCCACCCGCAGGTGCTTCACGCGCTCTGTCAGCTTGGATACCAGGGCGTCCGCAGTTTTCTCCCCCACCGGGACGGCCACGGAAATGGCCATGCAACGCTCGCCCGCGGAACCGAATCCGGCGCCGATCAGGGCATCGGCGGCCATGTCCAGATCCGCGTCCGGCATGATCACCATGTGGTTCTTGGCCCCGCCAAAGCACTGGGCGCGCTTTCCGTGGGCGGCCGCGGTGGCGTAGATGTACTGGGCGATGGGCGTTGAACCCACAAAGCCGATGGCCTTCACACGGGGATCTTCCAGCAGCGCGTCAACGGCTTCCTTGTCCCCATTGACCACGTTGAACACACCGTCCGGCAACCCGGCTTCGGTGAACAGTTCGGCCAGGCGCAGCGGAACCGAGGGGTCACGTTCGGAGGGCTTGAGGATGAAGGCGTTTCCGGCGGCGAGGGCCGGGCCGGACTTCCACAGCGGGATCATGGCCGGGAAATTGAACGGGGTGATACCCGCGACCACCCCGAGTGGCTGGCGCAGCGAGTGGACGTCGATGCCTGCACCGGCGTCGTCGGAGAACTCGCCTTTGAGCAGGTGGGGGGCGCCCGCCGCGAACTCCACCACTTCAATGCCGCGCTGGATGTCGCCCTTGGAATCGGCGAAGGTCTTCCCGTGTTCGGAGGAGAGCAGCGTGGCCAGTTCGTCCATGTTCTCGTTGACGAGGTCAACAAACTTAAGCAGGATCCGGCCGCGGCGCTGCGGGTTCATGGCGCCCCACTGGACCTGCGCCTTCTCCGCGGCGGCCACCACGTTCCGGACCTCCTCCGCGCTGGCGAGGGGCAGGCGCGCCTGCACTTGGCCCGTGCAGGGGTCAAAAACGTCACTGTAGCGGCCGGAGGTCCCCGTCACCCGCTGGCCGTCTACGTAATGGGATAGTTCGCGCACCATGATGCAATGCTCCTTCGCATGTGATCCAGGTCATCTCTGCAAGCGAATATACTCGGACTTCCTACTAAATTCCAGACTGCCCCAAAACCCTCGTGGCACACGTTGCCGCCGTCGTCGGCATTTGTTGCGGCACACCGTCCCGGGGCACTTTGACGTGGATCTGGGCCCTCAAAACCCGATTCGACGGCGTGTCCGCGCCATAGTGCCCCGTCTTCGCGGGCACGTTCCAGCCACGGCAACGCCTCCGGGCAACAAGTTCGGTAAGTTAGGGACTGTGAAGATTGCTACCTGGAATGTGAACTCCCTCCGTGCCCGCGCCGACCGTGTGGAGGCCTGGCTGCAGCGCAGCGATTGCGACGTCCTGGCCATCCAGGAGACCAAATGCAAGGACGAAAACTTCCCCTGGGAACTTTTCGAACGCATGGGCTACGAGGTGGCCCACTTCGGTGTGAACCAGTGGAACGGCGTGGCCATCGCGTCCCGGGTAGGCCTGGAAGACGTCGAGCGCACCTTCCTGGACCAGCCTCCGTTCGGGAAAGAAGGCAAGGACCCCGTCCAGGAAGCCCGCGCCATGGCCGCGACCTGCGGCGGCGTCCGGGTCTGGAGCCTCTACGTGCCCAACGGCCGCTCCCTGGACGACGAACACATGCCGTACAAGATCAAGTGGCTTGAATCCCTGAAGACCCACGCCCAGGGCCTGGTGGCCGCCGACCCGACAGCTCAGGTAGCCCTCATGGGCGACTGGAACATTGCGCCGTTCGACGACGACGTCTGGGACATCGACCTTTTCGTCAATAACAGGTACACCCATGTCAGCCCGCCGGAACGCGCTGCGTTCCACGCCTTTGAAGAGGCCGGATTCAAGGACGTGGCACGCGAGTACACCCCCGGTCCCGGCGTGTACACGTACTGGGATTACACCCAGCTGCGCTTCCCCAAAAAGGAGGGGATGCGCATTGACTTTGTCCTTGGCTCCCCCGCGTTGGCGGCCCGCGTCACGGGCGCGTCGATTGACCGCGAGGAACGCAAGGGCAAGGGCGCCTCGGACCACGCCCCCGTTCTGGTGGAACTGGCGGACTGATGGCTGCGGCCGGGGCCCAGGAAGGGAGACTGTAATGACGGGAAACCTCTACCGGGGCCAGGCCGGGCTGCCGTTCTCCTCCACCCTGCGCGTCTACGAACCGCTGGAAGCCTTCCCGGAAGGACAGCGGGAGGCCATCCGGACCGCGGGTGCCCGCACAGCCTCGCGGGCCGCCGTCGAAAACGCCGAACTGCTCGCCTCGCTGGGCCGGATCACCCGCTCCGGCGGGGACCCCTTCCCCACCGGGCGGACGGATCTGGTCCGGGTCACGAGCATTCCCGGTGTACCCCCCGGGCGGACCCCGCAGCCAGGAACGTCCGACGCCGGTGCTGCCGCCAGCCCGGGTGCCGAGGCTGGCCTGGGTACCGGGATAGGCGCCGGTTCCGGCGTTGGGCCTGACGCTGGGGGCGACAGTGGGCGTGACGCTGGGTCCGGGCGCGTCTTGCTGTACTGCCCCAGCCAGCTGGTCCTGCGCGCCGGCCTCGCCGCCAATGCCCTCATGGAAGGCATCCACGGCCCGCTGGCCGAAATGCTGATTCCGGAGGAGCAGCGGGACAAGCACCAGGAACGCATTGACCAGGTCAAAGCCCGTGACGGCGCCATCCGTGTGCATACCCGCGCCTCCACGTGGGGCATCCCCTTCAGCTGGTTCTCGCTGTTTATGGAAGGCGACCATAAGGACGTGGTGGAATCGGGCGGGCGCATCCTCACCGTCCGGGTGTGGGCTCCCATCACCGAAGCCATGGAGCGGGCACGGTACGCCGTGGCCCACCTGGCGCTGGCGGCCCCGGACCTGGACATGCTGGACGACCTCGCGCAGCTGACCGAATGGCTGGAGCAGTTCCACGTCAATTCCATGGTGGAACTCGACTACGGCGCCGTGGCGGACAAGGTGTACCCGGACGAGTCGCCCATGGATATCCGGCTGGGCATCGAATGCCTGGCAGAGGGCGACATGACGGGCGCCGCGGCGGCCTACCGCAGGCTGGCTTCCCGCTGGATTCCCATCCGGCAGCTCGCCCGCGCGTCCTGACCGAGGCTTCCTGGATCAGATGCGGCGCCGCGCCTCCTCACGAAGGAGGCGGCGCCGTCGTACTCCTGACGATTAGCTGGTGGGGCGCGACGGCGGACCGGACCGCCCCGACTGTGCCGTCCAGTTCATCGATGAGCATCTTGGTGGCCAGCTCGGCCTGTTCGTCGGGCCGTTGTCCCACGGTGGTCAGGCCCATCGCGTCGGCGAAATCGTGGTCATCGATGCCCACCACCGAGAGGTCCTCAGGGACCCGCACGCCTACGCGTGTGGCTTCGAAGATGACGCCCATGGCCATTTCGTCGGAGGCGCAGAAGATGGCGGTTGGCTTGGGGCCTGACCGGGCCCAGAGGCGGCGGAAGGCCTCCTGACCGCTGCGGACCGTGAAGTCTCCCCATTCGTCCCACTCGGGGCGGGTGGGCAGCCCGGCTCCTGCCATGACGTCCTTGAAAGCCAGGATCCGCACGCGGGGAACGTCGAAGTTAAGGTCCGTTTCGTCGTCGCCGTGCAGGAGGGCAATGTCGCGGTGGCCGAGGTCGATCAGGTGCCGGACGGCGGTGGAGGCAGCGGCGTAGTCGTCGATGCCGATGTACGCGCACTCCTCGACATGACCGCCCACCACGATCAGCGGGATATCAATCTTCTGGAGATGGTCCAGTTCCTCGTGGCTGAGCGCCATACAAAGGACAAGCAGGGCGTCAATCTGTTTGTAAACCATGGTCTTGCTGAACAGGCGTTCCCGGTTGCTGCCGTGACCGCCCAGGTTGAAGAGGGAAAGATTGTAGTGGCGGGCGTGAAGTTCGCGGTCCGCGCCCTCAATGGCCTTGGAGAAGAACCAGCGGCTCACGAACGGTGCCAGGACGCCAATGGTCTTGGTGCGGCCGGTGGCCAGACCTGACGCGGACGACGACGCCACATAACCCAAAGCACCCGCCACCTCGAGGATCTTCTCCCTGGTGGCGGGCGAAACTCTGGGAAGCCCGCGTACGGCCCGGGAAACGGTGGCGGTGGAGACGCCTGCGGCTGCTGCCACGTCCTCAATGCTGACGCCGCTGTGGCCACCCCGTTGAGACCTCTCAGCCATGCGTGCCACCGTTTCCCCTCATGGGTTCCAACCTAATTTCCGCTATGCAGTTGCCCCCAAGCCATGCTAGGTTGCGGGCCGCCCGACGTTACAGTGTTACCTGCCTGCCTCCCCTTGCGTCCGATCAGCCTACGCGGATCAGCCCACAGCCCGGTCAGCCCTTGAGGCCGCCGGCCAGGAGACCACGGACAAAGAAGCGCTGCAGGCCAAGGAACACCGCCAGCGGGACAATGATCGAGACGAACGCGGCGGCAGGGTTCAGGAAGTCCCTGTTGCCGCGGGTACCGGAGATCTCAGCGAGCCGCTGGGTGATGGGCGCTACGTCCGCCGTTCCACCCGAGAACACCAAGGCCACCAGCAGGTCATTCCAGACCCACAGGAACTGGAAGATGGCCAGGGATGCCAGAGCCGGCACGGACAACGGCAGGATGATCCGCCAGAAAATGGTGGTGTGTCCTGCCCCGTCCACCTTCGCGGCCTCGATCACTTCGCCCGGGATCTCCGAGATGAAGTTATGCAGCAGGAAGATGCCCAACGGGAGTCCAAACATGGTGTGGGCGATCCACAGCTGGGCATAGGACCCGGGCGGGAGCTTCAGGACCTGCGTGAACAATGACAACAGCGGGATGAGTGCCATCTGCAGGGGAATGATCTGCAACGCGAACACGAAGATGAACGTAGCCTCGCGGCCCCTGAAGTTGCCCCAGGCGAAGATGTAGGCCGCCATGGAGGCGAGCACCAGAACAAAGACGGTCACCGGGATGACAATCGCCAGGGAGTTGATGAAGTACTGCGAAAGGTTCGCAGACTGCGATCCGGCTGCTGCCGTGACGTCGACGTAGTGCTTGAAAGTAAAATCCCAGTCGGCAAAGAAGTTCCACCAGCCATCCGAGCGCGGGCCCACCTGCTTGGCCGCGGGACGGATGGAGGATACCAGGAGACCGAAGGTGGGCACGGTCCAGATCGTCGCAATGATCACGGCGGCCGCAGTGGCCCAGCGTGACGTGAGCTTGGTCTTGACGCGCCGCATGATCGGTGCGGAATCCTCCGGCGTCGCGGGACGGCCTTTGTCTTTGCGTGACTGGGTCCGGGAAGAGTTGGCCGCCTCATCCGGCGCTGGCATGACGGTCATCGGATTTCCCTTTGCTGACGAAGTACGCGGGCGTTGTAGACCACTATGGGCAGGACGAGAAGGAACAGGACGAGGGCCAGCGCCGCACCCCTGCCCGGTTCGCCGGCGCGGAAGGCCTGTGTGTACATCTCGTTGGCGATCACGGACGTGTCATAGTTGCCCGCCGTCATGGTGCGGACAATGTCGAAGACTTTCAGGGTGGCGATGGTGATGGTTGTCAGCACCACCACCAAAGCGCCCCGAATACCGGGAACCGTCACATTGCGGAACTGCTGCCAGGGGTTGGCACCGTCCAGGCGCGCCGCCTCAACCAGTTCCACCGGCACGCCCTTGATGGCAGCGGAGAGGATCACCATGGCAAAGCCTGTTTGGATCCAAACCATCACGATGATGAGGAAGATGGTGTTTTCCGGGGCATCAAGAAGGAATTGCTTGGGGTCCATGCCCAGGGCAACCCGCACAGCGTTAACGACGCCAGTCTGTTCAATGCCGGGGCCGCGGTAGTCGTACACAAGCTTCCAGATGATGCCGGCGCCCACCATCGAGATGCCCACCGGCATAAAGACCAAAGCTTTGAGGGCATTTTCGCCGCGCGCCTTGTCAATGAACACCGCGTAAGCGAGACCGAACACCGTGGACAGCAACGGCACCAGAACGGTCCAGATCACCGTGTTGCGGAGGGTGGCCAGCGCCTCGGGCTGGGTAAACATCCAGACGAAGTTATCGACTCCGTTGGGTTGGCCGGAGGCATTCGTGAATGCCAGGAATGATGTCTGCACGGCGGGATAAACCAGGCCGACCAGCATCAGGATTGCCGCCGGCGCCAAAAAGCCAACGATCGTCAGTTTGTCTTTGACTGATTTGGGAGCCCTGTCCACAATCAGCATGATCAGCCCAATTAGCGCGGCAAAAACCGCCAAGGCGATAAAAACTTGAAGAAATTTTCCTCCAAGAAACTCCATTGCCCAACCTCCGTGGTGTGCGTGGATCTGTTTGTTCGGAATCGACATCGCGCCCTTGGGACTTGATGTCCCAAGGGCGCGATGCGAAGGAGGTTAGCTCTTAGGCCAGCTGCCTTCGATGCTGTCGGCAACCTGCTGGGCGGGAGTGCCGTTGATCCATGCAACGATGCCCTTCCAGAAGGAGTTGGAGCCTACAGCGCCCGGCATCAGGTCAGAGCCGTCGAAGCGGAAGACGGTGTCCGGATCCTGGAGCAGTGCGATGGACTGCTTGTCGAGTTCCGTCTGGGCACTCGCCGGGTCCAGTCCCTTGTTGGCACTGATGACGCCACCGAGCTTGACACGGTTGTTGGCGAACTCGGCGCTGGCCAAGTAAGCCAGGAAGGCCTGCGTCTCCGGGGTGTCCTTGTAAGCGCCCACCATCTCGCCGCCGCCGGTGATTGCCTGGCCCTTGCTGGGGTCGATCGGAGGCGTCATGAAGGCCCAGACGTCGCCATCGGGAGCCACAGCGGTCCCTTCCGGCCAGTTGGCTGCCTGGAAGTTGGCCTGGTGGTGCATGGCGCACTGGCCATCGAGGACGGGCTGACCTGCCTGCGCGAAGCCGGTGGTCAGGATTGAACGAACGTCGCCAAATCCGCCGTTGACATAGTCGGAGTTCAGGAGGATCTCGCCGGTCTGGTTCAGCGCATCCACAATCTTGGGGTCGTTGAAGGGAATTCCGTGCGTGACCCACTGGTCGTAGACCTCGGGGCCCTGGGCGCGGAGGACAACATCCTCGACCCAGTCAGTGCCCGGCCAGCCAGTCGCTTCGCCGGATTCGAAGCCGGCACACCACGGCTTCATGGTGCCGTCATCGGCGATCTTCTTGGACAGTGTCAGCATTTCGTCCCAGGTCTTGGGAACTTCCCAGCCCTTGTCCTTGAACGTCTTCGGGGCGTACCAGACGTAACCCTTGACGTTCGCGAGCATCGGTGCCGCATAGAAGGTCCCGTCCACCGTGCCGTACTTCTTCCAGTCAGCGGACCAGTTCTTGTCCACAAGATCCGAGACTGCCTTCGGAGCCGGCTTCAGGCCGCCTGCCTTGGCCTGATCGGCCAGGAGGCCTGGCTGCGGGAAGATGGCGACGTCCGGGGCGTTTCCAGCCTTGGCCCGGACACCGATCTGGGTCTCGAATTCCTTGCTGCCCTCGTACTTGATGGTTGCGCCGGTGCATTCCTCAAACGTTGCCCAGGCGGTTTCCAGGTTGGTAGCTTCGATGTCCACGATGGTGGAGTAGACGGAGACGGTCTTGCCGTCGTGCTTGCCGTAACTCTCGTAGGGAGAGCAGTCACTGCCGGTGGTGCCGCCACCGCCCCCGCCGGGACTACAGGCTGTCAGGGACAGTGCCAGAATTCCGGTGGCAGCAACCGGAAGCAGGTATTTGCGGTTTTTCATGCTGAGGACTCCTCGGTGAGTTACAGAACTTCAACAGGTGAGACTAAGGTGACGTACGTCATCACGTGGTGTGAATCACACACTAATCGAGCCCAGGCCAGGAATGCAAGCGCTTACACACGTCGTGTCCGAAAGGAGATCTAGGCCCCTGCCAACAGGAGTTTGGACGCCCAGTGATGTTGTCCGGGACCGTGAGACGCCTTCGACGTGCGGCTATGCCCTTCAGGCCGCATAAAAGAAGGGCGCCGCGCTCCCCCGGGGAGCGCGGCGCCCTTCTAGGCACCTTGGGGCATGCCCCAAGGTTGGGCCTATTTGCCGCCCTTGAACAGACCGGCGATCTTTGCGCCAAAGCCCTTCACGTTTTCGGTCACGCTGCCGGCCAGTTGCTTGGCATTTTCAGCAACATCGCCAGCGAGTTCCTTGGCATTCTCAGCCACGTCGCCGTCGAGGAACTCCTTGACGTTTTCTCCAGCTTCGGCCGCGAATTCCTTGACGTTTTCTGCAGCTTCGCCCGCGAATTCCTTCACGTTCTCCGCGGCCTCGCCAGCGAATTCCTTCACGTTTTCCGCAGCTTCGCCCGCGAATTCCTTGGCCTTTTCTGCCGCGCCTTCGTTTGCCGCTCCGCTGCCAGTTACTTGCTCGCTCATGGTGTTCTCCTTGATTCCCCGGTTATTCCATCCGGGCAGTGGTGGTGGCCCGTTGCCTGGCTAAATTCGCCGGCATCGGCACGAACAGATGTCCCCCGGATCACACTAACGGACGCGCTCCGCGCGGCTGAACCGTGTCCTGGCCCCGGCACCAATGTGAATCAGGACGGGTGTCTGTTTTCCCACCACTTGGTCCAAGGCGTCCACCAGGGCAGAGACCTCGGCCGCAAGGAGATGCGGCGCCACGCCCTGGCGCGGCTGGAGCCGGATTTTCAAGGCAGGGCTGCCCTGGACATCGTATGTAGCCACCGTGGCACCCGCCAGATCGGGCCGTTCAGCCAAGGCGTGCTTCAACGCCTGTTCCGCTACTCCACCGCTGATCCGGACATCCCCGGCTACTGTCCCGGGATCGTACTCGGCCACCAGCAAGTTGCTCCGGCCTTTGCCCTGCTGCGCGATCCAGGCAACCATCAGGCCGATCAGAACCACCAGGGCAAGCGCCATCACAATCCAGAGCCAGCTTTCCGGACGTCCCGGAAAGCGGGTGTTGTCGAAGGCCTGGCTGACGCTGCCCCAGGCTGATCCGGACCAGGCATGCCACCAGGTTGCCACGGGTGGAACGGTGGCCAGCAGGACGAGCAGGATGCCCACGGCAAGCAGCTTGAGTCCGAGGATGCCCAGCAGGATCCTGTTGAGGAGCGTGGGTGTGGCGGTCATGCTCCAATCACTCCTACGGTGGAAATGTTCACGCGGACGTCAGGTTCCGGGACCAGAGACATCCCGCTGAGTTCGTCCTGGACTGCGGCCAGCACCGCCGCTTCCGCTACTGGAACCCCTGAGGTGGGGCGCACGTTGACGATAATCTGCCGCCGGGACACCACCACCATGACCTGCTCCGGGGTGACATTGGCAACGAGCCGTGCGCTGCGTGCCAGGGCGGAGGCGATGACCTCGTCATCGACCACCACGGCGGACGAAGATCCGGTGCCGTTCAGCGTGGTGCCGTTCAGCACGTGCCGGGCGCGTCTTCCCGGCAGGATGGCGTTGAGCAGGAAAAACAGTCCCACCATCGCTACGACGGCGCCGCTCGCACCGAGCAGCAACGGCGGGATACCCGCCGGAAGTGCAATGATGCGCTCCGCCGCCAGCTGTGGTTCGATCAGCCAAGCCGGCTGTCCGATGGCGTGCACGGCCGCTTCGAGAAGACCGTAGCCAGCCAGTCCCATTACCAGTACGGCCGCCACTGTTGCCACCGCTGCCCGGGTGGAATGGGTTTCGCGGTAAACGACCCTGCGCATGTCAGGTTGCGGCTGGGCCCGGGCGCGGCTTGTTGGCCTCGAATCCGCCAGGTCCCCGTCCACTGTTCCGCCGCTCACTGGACCCTGCCTCCCTCGATCGGCTTAACGCCGCTGATACGGATATCCACCCTGCTCAGACGGGCACCGCTGAGGGCCGTGACCGTCGAAAGGATCCTGGCTTTGGCATCAACCGTCCGGTCCCAAATGGTTCCACCGAATGCGGCGACCCGGCCTGCGTCCCTGAGCACGGTGGCCAGGGGCGGGATCCTGATAGGTGACACCAGCGACAACGCCAGCAGGCCGTCGTCGTCCGTCCAGTCCGCCCGGACATCATGGGGATCCACACCGAGGGCCTCCGCGGCCGCTGTCCTGGCAAGGCTGGTCAGGGCCTGCGTGCTGATGCGGTTGTGGCCGCTCAGGACCCGGCCCTGGATCGGTGCGGCTGACGTCATGACGAGGAGCGCCGGCCGATGATGGCATCCAGGACGCCGCGCAGGTCCAGTTTCCCTTCCGCTGCGCGGCCCAGGAGGGCGCCGATGGCCATAAAGAGGAGCGAGACCAGGAAGCCCCACAGCCCGAACTGGAAGGACATAAACGCCACGAAGGCGCCCATGGCGATGCCCACAACGGTCAGATTCACAGCAGTGCCTCCCTCTCGGCGACGGCGATGGCGGGGGCTCCGGCCTTCGCCGGCGGCGCCACATAGACATCGGTTATTTCGACGTTCACCTCAATGACCTGCAGGCCGACGAGTTCCTCGACCGCGCGGTAAACGGCTGCCCTGACCTGATCGGCCAGCGAATGCAGGGGCGACCCGTAGGAGGCCACCAGGCTGATGTCCACCGCCACCTGCGTCTCACCCACCTCGGCACGGACGCCTGCAGCGTGGTCCGAACTGCCGACGGCGTCCCGGATGGCTCCCAGCGCACGCGACGGAGCCGACCCCAAAGAATAGACGCCGGGCACGGCACGGGCAGCAATGCCGGCAACTTTTGCCACGGCGGTCTCAGCGATCACGGTGCGGCCGTGACCGGGCACGGGCGCCTGGCTGGCGGCATGGTTGCTGGTAGCAGGCTGGCTGTTAGCATGCTGGCGCTCGACGCCCGCATCGGGTTGTGGGTTCTGGTATTCCATCAGACACTTCCCCTTCTGTTGTTCCCAACCCTATCCCCTGCGTGTGGGAACGCACGGGAATCCGTGGCGAGTCAGGCCAGCTTCCGGCCGGTCAGCGTGAATCCGGTCTTTCCGCCTTCGCTGAACACCGACGTGTCAGTGGTGGACCAGTCGGGCAGGAAAAGGTCTGTGACAACAGTGCCGCTTCCGGGGGCGAACACTTCCACCGAGGAGGTATCGAGCAGGATCCGCAGCTTCAGTTTTCCGTCCACCAGTGGGACGCTCACCTGGTGGTAGGGGCTGAACTTGTCCGAAAAGTTTGAGGTCCCTGCCCCGGACCGGTCAACCGTCAGCGTGCCGGACTGCGCCTGGTAGCGGATCTTGAGCCCGCGCAGGTTGATTCCGGCCTCCGCAGCACCGTCCGGTGTCAGTTCAACATCAAGGAGTTGGGACCTGGAGGAGAAGTCCTCCCCCAGCGGCTTGCTTTCATCGGCAACGGTGAGTTGCCGCTCGGAGGCAGCTCCGCTGGACAAAACTCCAGCGGGGGCAGCGGCGATGGACGAGCGCAAGGCGGGCCTGCCGCCGTCGTCGTTACCGTTGCCGCTGCCGCTGCCGGAAAGCGTCAGTTCGCGGGGGATGGCCATGGCGCCGCGCCATGGGGTGGTGGGCATCTTCTGGGCGTAGTCCCAGTTCCCCATCCAGCCGAAGAGGACTGGCTTGCCGCCGGGGGCTCCGGAGATGGTGGTGGCCGCGTAGAAGTCCGCGCCGTAATCCACCCATTGGTGGTCCTGCAGCGGAGCGTCCGGACCGGCGGCGCCCTGGGCGCGGAACGTCACGCCGTCGAACTCTCCCGTGAAGTACTGCATCCCTGAGCCGCCGGCTATGCCCCCTGGGTTGATGCTGAGGAGCATGACCCAGCGCCGCTCGTTGGTCCCTTCGACGGGAACCTCCAGGAGTTCAGGCATCTCCCACAATCCGCCCTGGGCGCCGACACCGGAGAAGTCGCTGAGGAAGTCCCAGCGCAGCAGGTCCTTGGATTTATAGAGCTTCACCACATGGTCGTCGGCCACAACGGTGGTCATGACCCAGTATTGTCCCGGCTCGTACCAGGTGACTTTGGGATCGCGGAAGTTCAGCGAAGAGGGTTGCAGATCCACCACCGGATTGTCCTGGTACTTCTTCCAGGTGCGGCCGTGGTCAAGGCTGTACGCGACGGACTGGGCCTGGGAGCCCTTGGGCAGCGGGGCATTTTCCTTGTACGCACTCGTATATAGGGCGACCATGGCCGGCTGGTCCTTGCTGCCCAGCCCCGAGGTGTTGTCAGTGTCCACCACGATCGAGCCGGAGAAGATTTCCTCGGTCTCCGTGGCCTCCATGGCCACCGGTTCTTCCGCCCAGTGCACCAGGTCGGTGCTGGTGGAATGGCCCCAGGACATGTTGCCCCAGTCGTTGCCCTTCGGATTGTACTGGTAGAACGCGTGGTAGGTGCCGTCTTCGTACACCAGGCCGTTGGGATCATTCATCCAGTTCTTTGACGGCGTCAGGTGCGCCGCAGGACGCCAGGGATCGCCGGCCGACGGCGTTGCGGCACCTTGGGAGGAACCCTCAGGAGGGTGGCTCCCGGCGTCGGGATTCACGTTCTGCGAATCAGGGGTGCAGCCGGCGGCTGTCACCGCCAGGAGCAGGGCGACGACGGCGGAAAGGGCCGGTCTGCTGGACCTGCGTCTGTCCGGGCTGCTCAGGTGCGGCCGGGAAGCGGTGAAGAAAAGCATGGGGATCCTAAAATTTGAGGCGGGGACGCCCGTGAATGTCACGGACGTCCCCGTTTACTGATTTCGCCCCGGTCAGGGGAGGTGCTGGCTACTGCTGGTGCCGGTCACCGGTAATGCCGGTCACTTGTAGTGGCCGGCACCGCCGACGTTGAGGTTGGTGGGCAGGTAGCCGAACGGGCCAAGGCCGTTCTGGCCGAAGGTGCGGTCAACCTGTGAAATTCCGTCGCGGAAGTTGATCTTCACGGTGGGTGACAGGGATCCGCCGCGGACACCGTTCACGTTGTCGATGAAGGACTGCACGAGGCCGCCCGGCTGCACGTAGTGCGAATAGGCCTGGAACTGCCGGCCATTCTGGCTGGGGGTTGGCCTTTCCGGGGATTCGGACGGCAGGTTCAGGTCCGTCGGCGAGGCCAGGGCCAGGCCGCTGTTGTTCATCGGCTGGTAGTCCGACCGGATGCCGTCGCCGGCGAAGCCGTAGACGCCGTCAGGGCCGCGCATTCCGGCCGCGTAGGTGAACTGGTGGCTGATGGTGAACAGGTAGTACTTGTTCTTGCCGCCTTCGTTCTGGATGAAGATCTGCGGGCGTTCCGTCTGGTCGTTGACGCAGTTCGCGGACAGGATAGGCGGCAGGAAGGACCACTTGGTCAGGTCCTTGTTGTCCGCGACTGCCAGGCCAACGTTGGCTGTCTGGTAGTAGGCCCCGATGCTGTTGACCTCGTTGAGGCTCTCGGCGTTGGGGTCTCCCGGCTGGTAGCCGAGGTCCTCGGCCTTGCACTCGTATTCTCCACGGGTGCCGCCGGTGTTGCCTTCGAAGACCATGTAGGTCTTGCCGGGGTGTGCCGGGTCCTCAAACGTGTACGGATCGCGGAAGGCGAAGCCGGGGTTCTGGGCCTTGTTCTGGTACATCTCGCCGTCGGGCTCAAGGAGCTTGGTGTGCGTGAAACCGTCGAAGGTGACGCCGTTTTGGTCGGCGTGGATGTTGCCGAGCGCCTTGGCGATGGCAGCGTCAGGGGCGATGCCGCCGCCGCCGGCGTTCCGCTCGGCCACGTCGTAGAACGTGGTGGCCGTGTAGAACACGTTGACGTGGTCGCCCTGCATCAGGCGGGTGGAACCGGACCACTCGGTGTTGCCGATGGACGCGCCGTCAGCGAAGACGTGTCCGCCGTAGTTCCACTTGTCCGTGGCCGGGTCAGCGTTGGTCTTGCGGAAGAAGTAGCCGATCCGGGCGTTCCAGTGGCGCTGGTCGAAGCCGTAGCCAGCGTCGCGGTCGGCGACGAGGGAGAAGATGACGTCCCAGCCCTTGTAGCTGATCTGGTTCGCGTTTTCGTCCGTGAGGGACCAGGTGTCCCAGACCCAGACGTCATCATTCATGGCGGGGAAGTCTTCGGGGATCTCCGGCATGGTGACGTCCGGGCTCATGGAGTTCACGCCGGGAGCCACGGTGGAGTCGCTTTGGGCCATGATCTGCTTGGCGTCCGCGCGGGTCCACTTCGAGGTGAAGTCCGACGCCGGGTCATAGGCCTGCTGGCTGTGCGTGCTGGGCAGGGGGAAGCCCGGGGTGGGGGCCGGCATCTGCTGCGCGGCCGGCGGATCCGCCGGCTCGTTGGCCTGCGCTGAGGGAACGGCCAGGAAGACCGATGCCACTACGGCTGCAGCCAGTGCCGCGGCGGCAGGGCGCCACCGCAGCATCCGGACAGGTTGGGAGTGCTTGTGCATTTTTGCTCTTCTCGCGGAGTTGAAACTATTCGTGGAAGACGGGCAGGTGCCCTGTTCCCCGAAACTCCGGCAGCTCCGACGACGCAACAGACGTCATCGAGGACGCCTTTGTGTCGAGGGATACGGGGCTTGGGTAGGGCCCCGTTTCAGGGCCAGGAACGATATCTCTTCCCTGGCCCGCCTCTACGCTAGGCACCCGGCGAGGGCCTGCCAAACCGTGTTTCACGACCGAAATGCCACATGTCAGACATTTGATGCAAGCGCTTACATTAGCTGATTGCGCGCGCGTGACACATTGGTTTGGCAGCGTCAAATGTTTCGGTTCGAATCTCTTTTGGTGAGAAGATTCACGTGCCGTTTGCCTGCTTTTCCCCATCGGTTGCTCCGTAACGGCCGTTTTGAAGCCCCAAAAGGGCTGTGGGCCCACGCCGGCCGGGTTCCCTGGCCGAACTTGTGAGGCGAGGGAGCCGGTGGGGAGCAAGCGATGGGGTGCCGGGCGGCAGTGGGTGGCTAGGGGAACAGCGGGCGCGGCCCCCGAAAAACGTCGTCCATCCGCCAGGCGTCGAGCCGCCGCAGGCGCACGTTCCCGTCGGCGGACAGCCGCACGGCTGTCCCGCCAAGGGTGGGATAGACCCGGGCGGTCAGGGGCTTGCCGTTGGCGAAGATCTCGACGGCGGAGCGGTCCACGAGGACCCGAAGGTGGAGTTTGCCGCCGGGAAGCTTTACCGGTCCTGACCGCTCCTCCGCATCCACAGAGTGGTCCAGGCTGCTGCCCGAGCGGTCCAGCCGCAGCCACGATTCCCCGCTGCCTCCAGCGGCGCGGCCCACCTCGATGACCGTCTCCTCGGCGGGGCTTTGGGTTCCGGCCGGAGTAGCGCCGGAAGCCAGGATCCCGAGCCGGAAGACACTCCCCGGCTCCAGTTCAACGTCCAGTTCGAGGTCCAGCTGGTTGCCGGACACGCCGGCGAGAACGTCGCAGCCGGCCACTTCGCGCGGCCCGATCATGATGTGGTCCCGGCGGAGCGACTCGATCTCCGGGACGGGACCGAAGGCCAGCTCCCCTTCGGAGTCAAGGGTCGCCACGCGCGGCAAGCTCATCACGCCGGACCAGCCGGCCTCCACCATCGCCTCGTCCGTCCGGCCCTCCTGCAGCCAGCCGAACATCACGCGGCGGCCGGCGTCGTCGGCGAATGACTGGGGCGCGTAGAAGTACCTGCCCCCGTAATCCAGCCGGCGCAGCTGCCGCGGGGTGTACGAATCTCCGGCATACCGCCCGGTCCAGTACAGCGGGTGCCGGGTGTCGCCGTCGTCCCAGGCGGAAAAGACGAGCACATCGTCGGCCGCACCGCCGTCGGAACCGAGCACCCCGGGGCCGGCGCGGAACAGGTCCACGCACTCCCACATGGTGCCTTCCCAGTCCGTCGCCGCAGGATCGCCGGCGGACGCGTCGCCGATGAACAGCGGCCCGATGTAGTCCCAAGTCCGGAGGTCGGCCGACTCATAGAGGAACGCCGTGCCGCCCCGGCCTCGGATGCCGGAGCCCACCAGCTGGCGCCAGCGGGAGCCCTCGCGCCACACGCAGTGGTCCCTGTAGGCGGTGACGTCCACCCCGGCCGGCGGGGCGGCGATCACCGGGTTTTCCGGGACCTTGGTCCAGGTGAGCAGGTCCGGCGAGCCGACGGCCACACACGGAAGTTCGTGTTCCCCGCGCCGGCCAGAATACACCAGGGTGGGCGTGCCGCCGTCGTTCACCAGCACCCCGGACCAGCAGCCGTCAGCGTCCGGCGAGTCCTGCCCGTCCGTGGGTTCCAGCGCGATTGGCTGGTCCGTCCAGGTGACCAGGTCCGTGCTGGTGGCGTGGCCCCACAGGATGCGGTGGTGGAAGGCGCCCTCGGGGTTGTACTGGTAGAAGAGGTGGTAGGTGCCGTTCCACTGGCTGACGCCGTTGGGATCGTTGAGCCAGCCCGCTGGCGAGACGAAGTGGAAGCGCGGCCGGTGCGGGTCCGCCTCGGCGCGGACCACGAGTTCGTCCTGCGGCACGGTGGCCAGCGGATGGGTCAGGCCGGTCATGCGGAAACCATTTCTTCCAGGGGGTCGGTCGCCAGCGCGTGGCCGGCTGCGGCGGCCGGCGGCCGGTACAGGTGGCAGCGGACCCAGTGCCGGTGGGCAGGATCGCCCACCTGGTGCCGCACGGGTTCGGCGGAGGAGCAGCGCTGCTGCGGGTCGCCGTCGTAAGCGCACGACGCCGGTTCCATCACCGCCGCCCGCAGCTCGGCCCGCTCGGCCGGATCGTAGGATCCGGTGCGGGCCGGGTCCGGTACGGCCGATACCAGCAGGCGGGTGTAGGGGTGGGCCGGGTTCGCCAGGAGGTCCAGCGATTCGCCTTCCTCCACGAGTTCACCGGCAAACATCACGGCGATGCGGTCGGCGAGGTAGCGCGCCGAAGCGAGGTCGTGGGTGATGTAGAGCATGGAGATGCCCTTCTCGTCCCGGAGCCCGCGCAGCAGGTTGAGGATGCCGATCCGGACCGAAACATCCAGCATGGAGGTGGGCTCATCGGCCAGGATCACCTCGGGTTCCACTGCCAGGGCCCGCGCGATGGCCACGCGCTGGCGCTGGCCGCCGGAGAGCTCATGCGGGTAGGAATTGAGCATGTCCGGGGTGAGTCCCACGGTGGTCATCAGTTCGTCCAGCCTGGTCCGCAGCTGGTCCGGGGTCCCGGCTTTTCCGTGCAGGGTGAGGGAACGAGTCAGGAAGTGTTCGATCCTGTGGACCGGGTTCAGGGAGCCGAAGGGGTCCTGGAACACCATTTGCACCTGTGCCCGGTATTCCTTGGATGCCTGGAACCGGTCCCGTTTCAGGACGTCCTTGCCGTCCAGCAGGATCTGGCCGGCGGTGGGCCGTTCCAGCCGCGCGATGCAGCGGGCGAGGGTGCTCTTCCCGGAGCCCGACTCGCCGACGAGGGCCACGATTTCGCCCCTGCCGATGCTCAGGTCCACCCCACCGAGGGCCCGCACGGTGGAACGGGAGAACAGGCCGCCGCTGTGGAAATCCTTCATCAGGCCCCGTACCTCAAGGGCCGGTGTTTCAAGGGCCGGTGTTTCGCTGTGTTTGCTCATGAGTGGGCTCCTTCCAGGGTTGGCTGGTGCTGGACTGTCTGATCCCGGGAACCCGGGGCGACGAAATGCCCGGAAGCTACTTCCCTGAGGTCGGCGATATTACTGAACTTCACGCCGTCGGCCAGGCCGGTGAGCGGCACGCGAGGCCCCGTCAGCGGTGGGAACGCTCCCATCAGCGCCTGCGTGTACGGATGGCGCGGGGCGGTATGGATGTCCCGGGACTTGGCCGTCTCAACGATCCGGCCGCCGTACATCACCGCCATCCGGTGCGAGAGTTCCACCATGAGGGACATGTCGTGTGTGATGAAGAGGACCGAGAAGCCCAGCTGGTGCTGCAGGTCCTTGATCTGGGCCATGATTTCCTGCTGCACCACAACGTCCAGGGCGGTGGTGGGCTCGTCGAGGATCAGGAGCGAGGGCTTCAGCGCCACGGCCATGGCGATGACCGCCCGCTGGCGCATGCCGCCGGACAGCTGGTGCGGGTAGGACTTCAGCCGGGCGGGATCGATCCGGACCAGTTCCAGCAGTTCGGCGGCCCTGCGCAGGGACTCCTTGCGGGAGTAGCCGGCATGCGTCGTGAAGATGTCGACGATCTGGTCGCCGATGGTCATCACCGGGTTGAGCGAGTTCATGGCCGACTGGAACACCATGGCCACGTCCTGCCAGCGGAACCGGCGGAGCTCTTCCTTGTCCAGCGCCAGGACGTCCCTGCCGCCGAAGCGGATGCTGCCGCCTGCGATTTCCGCGGGGTCGCGCAGCAGCCGCATGATGGCGTTGGCGATGGTGGATTTGCCGCAGCCGGATTCGCCGGCCAGGCCGAAGATCTCGCCGGCGCCGATGCTGAAGGAGACGCGGTCGACGGCGGTGGTGGACCGGGTGTCGCCGCGGTACTTCACGGTGAGGTCCTTGATCTCCAGGACAGGCTGGTGCGAGCCGAGGGAGGTCTGGGAGACGGTCATGCCGCTGCTCGCTTTCCGGTGGGGACGGGCTTGGTGGGCTGGGGTTTGTCGGGCTTGGGTTTCTTGATTTTCCTGAGGCGGGGATTCGTGACTTCGTCCACCGCGTAGTTGATCAGCGCCAGGGAGAAGGCCACCAGCGCGATGCACACGCCGGACGGCACAAAGACCCACCAGCTGCCGGTCAGCAGCGCACCTTCGTTGCCGGCCCAGTAGAGGTTGTTGCCCCACGAGACCGTGCTGACATCCCCCAGGCCCAGGAACTCCAGGCCGGCCTGGGCGCCGATGCCGTAGATGATGCAGGCCAGCAGCGTGCCCATCACGATGGACGCCATGTTGGGCAGGATCTCGCCGAACATGATCCGCAGCGGCCGTTCGCCGGTGACCACGGCGGCGGCCACAAAGTCCTTGGACCGGATGGACAGCGCCTGTGAGCGCAGCACCCGGGCGGAGCCGGCCCAGCCGGTGACCACCAGAACCAGGATGACGGTGCCAAGGCCGGGCGGCAGGAATGCGGCCAGGATCACCAGGAGCGGCAGGCCCGGCAGCAGCAGGAACACGTTGGTGGTGAGGGACAGGGCCTCGTCGATGAACTTGCCGAAGTACGCCGAGGCGAGGCCCACCAGGATGCCGATGAACGTGGAGGCGAACCCCACGGTCAGGCCCACAAACAGCGAACTGCGGGAACCGTGGATGGTCAGGGCCAGGACATCCTGGCCCTTGGCCGTGGTGCCCAGCCAGAATTCGGCGTCGGGCTCCTGCGAGGCCATGCCGGTGATCTTGGACGGGTTGTCCGGGAACAGCACCGGGGCCAGAAGCGCCAGCGCGATGAAGACGAAAAGAATGGCCGCGCCGGTCATGGCCTTTTTGTTGGTCAGCAGCCCGTGGAGGAGGCTCCGGTTGGATTGCCGGACGGAAACCGCAGGCGGAAGTCCGGTGCCGCCGTCGGGCGTTTTGCCGGTGAGCGGATCCGCCGCGCGGGTCTCGAGGGGAAGGCTGGAAGCGGTGTTTGCGATGGGGGTGGTCATGATGAGTCCTAGTTGCTGCGCACGCGCGGGTCGAGGCGGACGTAGAGGATGTCCACCAGGAAGTTGGCCAGCAGCACGGCGGCTGTGATGGTGAGGAAAAGGCCCTGCATGAGCGGGTAGTCCAGTCCCTGTACGGCGGCCAGCAGCTGGTAGCCGACGCCGGGGTAGGCGAACACGACTTCGGTCAGGAGGGCGCCTCCAACCACAAAGCCCAGGCTCATGCCGAAGGCGGTGACGGAGGGCAGCATGGCGTTGCGGGCGGCGTAGCGGAACATGATCCGGCCAGGACGCAGGCCCTTCGCCTCGGCCATGGTGATGTAGTCCTCGGCGTTGGTGGCGATCATTGTGTTGCGCATTCCGAGCATCCAGCCG
>NZ_JAKFFD010000117.1:0-4803 GCF_036675385.1 Pseudarthrobacter sp.
CAACGGAGCGGACGTGGTGATTGACGCCGTCGGCCGTCCCGAAACGTACAAGCAGGCGTTCTACGCCCGCGACCTCGCCGGCCGGGTGGTGCTGGTGGGCGTTCCGACGCCGGGCATGTTGCTTGAGCTGCCCCTGCTGGACGTCTTTGGCCGGGGCGGGTCGCTGAAGTCGTCCTGGTATGGGGACTGCCTGCCCTCCCGTGATTTCCCGATGCTGGTGGCGCACTACAAGCAGGGCAACCTGGACCTGGACGCTTTCGTCACCGAGCGCATCACCATCGACCAGGTGGAGGAGGCCTTCGCCAAGATGCACGAAGGCAAGGTCCTGCGCTCGGTCGTCGAAGTACAGTCCCGGAAGGATCTCTCATGACAGTCACCATCGAAAACCTGGTCACCTCGGGCACTTTTGCGCTCGACGGCGGCACATGGGACGTGGACAACAACGTCTGGATCGTGGGCAACGACGACGAATGCGTGATCATCGACTGCCCGCATGACGCCGAGGCGATCATCAACCAGGTCCGCGGCCGGAAGGTCCTGGCCATCCTGCTGACCCACGCGCACAACGACCACATCGGCGCCGCGCGGGAGGTTGCCGGAGCTGTCGGTGCCCCGATCATCCTGAACCCGGAGGACCTGGTCCTCTGGAAGCAGGTTTACCCGGATACGGAACCGGACCGGCACCACGTTGACGGCGACGTGTTCGCGGTGGGCGGCACCGCGCTGCTGGCCATCCACACGCCGGGCCATTCCCCGGGCTCCACCTGCTTTTACCTGGAAAATGAGGGAACGGTCTTCACCGGCGACACCCTCTTCAACGGCGGCCCGGGTGCGACGGGACGCTCCTACAGCGACTACCCCACCATCCTGGCCTCCATCCGCGAACGCCTCCTCACGCTCCCGCCCGGTACTGTGGTCCGCACCGGCCACGGCGACAACACTACGATCGGAGCTGAACGGGAAGCTCTGGCCCAGCTGGCTCAGTGAGATAGGCCCTGCTGCGGCTGAATCAGCAGGGCCGTTTTAACTGACCGGGCTGTGCCTGGCCGGAATCGGCCAGGCACCGGAAAGCGGCCGAGTTCTTCCGGGCAATCCACTTTCTCAAACTGGCTCAATTTTTCCAGTCCAGTTCGCCGCTACGGTGGGAGGCATGCACATACCCCTGATCCAGATCGATGCCTTCGCCACTAAGCCTTTCGAAGGCAATCCAGCAGCCGTGATGCCACTGGACGGCTGGCTGGTTGACAGTGTCCTCCAACAGTTGGCCGAGGAGAACAACCTCTCCGAGACGGCCTTTATTGTTGCCGCGATCCCGGACGAGGCCACGCCCTTCGATTCCTCGCAGCCTGTCTACCACCTCCGCTGGTTCACGCCGGCCATTGAAGTGGACCTCTGCGGGCACGCGACCCTGGCCACGGCGTCGTACCTCTTCACGGACGTTCACCCGGACGCAAAACGGCTGCAATTCTGGAGCCGCAGCGGCTGGCTGTTTGTAGAGCGCGACGGTGACGGCTTCATCTTGGACTTCCCGTCCGAGATGCCCGAACCGGTGGCCGTCGACCCCTCGGTCACCGAAGCCCTCGGCGCTCCGGCACTCGAGGCTTTCCTGGCAACCGACCTCATCCATGTGGTCAAGGATGCCGAGACCGTGCGCAACCTGACCCCCGACTGCGGGGCGCTTGCGAAACTGCCGGTGCGGGGCGTCGTCGTAACCGCTGCGGGTGACGGAACGGGTTATGACTTCGTTTCACGGTTCTTCGGTGCCCGGGCCGGCATCGATGAAGACCCGGTGACCGGCTCGGCGCACTCCCAGCTGGCACCGCTTTGGGCCGGCAGGTTGGGCAGCACGGTACTGGCCGCCCGCCAGCTCTCGGCACGCGGCGGGACCGTGCTCTGCCGTGTGGAAGGGGAGCGCACGCTGCTGTCCGGCACGTGCGTGCGGTACCTCGAAGGCACGGTGTGGCTGGCGGCCTAGCTTCGCGCCGCCCGGCGTTGGTTGAGCCGGTCAAAACCCCGCCCACTAAATCGGCTCCTGCTTTCCCTCCGGGACGCCACGGTGAAGGATGCCACAGTCTCGAGCCTTGGGTGAAGGTCGTCGCCGTCTTCCACGACGCCTGTCTGCCACCACAGTTTCAGCCCTTCCGGGACAATCTCCAGGCTGGCCAGATTGTTGTTGAACCAGGGTCCCTCGACGCGTGTCCAACGGAACGGCGGGTCCGGCACACGCGCCGAGCGGGCCACCAGGGCCCCAATCGGAGTAGCCAGGCCGTAGGCCATGGCGGCCCCGAAGTATCTCATCAGGCGGGGAAGAGGGTTCCGGATCGGGGAACAGACTGCCTGCATGATCCGGCTGCCCGAGGAGCGTTTCACCTCCGCGACGTAGGAGAAGTGCACATCCCCGGACAGGAAGGTGACTGTCTCCGGTGACGGGCCGCGCTTGCCATCCGCGACCTCGGCGGTCATGACGGCCACCTCCTGGAAGCTTTTTTGGAAGGCGCCCCAGTGTTCCAGGTCCACCGCCTGGCGCAGCTTCTCGCCGACCCGGGCGGCACGCTTCCCCCACGCGCCTTCCGAAACTGCCTCATTCCACGACTCGACGTGGTGCAGGCCCATCGGCAGCAGGAAAGGAAGCGACGTTGCCACCAGCAGGTGGCGGAACCCGCCGCGCATGCGGCCGTCAAGCCAGGCCATCTCCTCATCATCAAGCAGGGCGCGGGCTTCCGGGTCCAGATTCCTGGCGGCGCGGGAGTCCACCACGATCAGCCTGGTGTCCCCGAAATCCCGGCAGAAGCTCCACCTGTAGGATTCCGGGTCCCGGTCAGCGCGTTCAGCGAAGCTGTCCAGTTCCGCGCTGAGGTCGAGTTCAGCCTCGCCCCGGTGCCGGGCGATCCGCTGCCAGATGGCATCGGTAAGCCGGTCCTGCGGCGACAGGTTGCCCAGATGCTGGTAGACCCAGTAGGAGGACAGCCCCGAGACTATCCGCTCATGCCACCACGAGGTGGCTTCCATGCTCCTCTTCCAGCTCAGCGAGGCGTTCCAGTCGTCGCGGATGTCGTGATCGTCGAAGATCATGGCGCTGGGCAGGGTGGACAGCAGCCACCTGTTTGCCGGGTCGGACCAGGCGAGGTTGTAGAGGTGGGCGTATTCCTCGTAGTCCCTGAGCTCCTCGCCAGGCGGTGCACTGATGTCGCGGCGGGCGCGGATGAACTGCTGCATCTGTTCGCTGGTCAGGTCGGCGTACACCTGGTCTCCGAGGAAGGCCACCAGGTCCGGCCACGGCAGGTCACCGCCGGAGGCCATCGCCAGTGCGTAGGCGCGGAGCGAGTCGACGCCGTGCGTCCGGTTGCCGGTCTCGTCGTGCGGGACACTGGTGCGGCAGGAGCCGTAGGCCATGCGCAGCGGCTTGCCGGGCTTCAGCGTGGCGATCACCGGCGGCGGAAACCCGGAATCCGGAGCGGGCCAGACCTGTTCGCCATCGATGTCCAGCGTGTAGGGCAGCACTGATCCAGGCTCCATTCCGTCCGCCTCCACGAGCGCGTAATGGTGGCCGTGCACGGCGAAAGTACGCGCCGCCCAGCTCTGCTGTCCGGCCCGGACGGTGACGCGGGAATCGCTCCGGGTCTCCACCCAGATGCTCGCCGAGGTCTCATCCACATACCGCATCATGGGACCAAGCACCAGGGAAGTCGTCATCACTCAGTTGTACCCGTTCCGGCGCGCGGCAACCATACGAGCACCCGGGAACCAAGGAAACAACTCCCAAGGCACCGCTGCCTAGGCCCGGACCTGAAATCCGCCCCGCTTTACCAACCGCGCTCGGCGAGGCGGTGGGGCTGCGGGATCTCGTCGACGTTGATGCCCACCATGGCTTCGCCGAGGCCGCGCGAGACCTGGGCGATGACGTCCGGGTCGTCATAATAGGCAGTAGCCCTGACGACGGCGGCGGCACGCTGGGCCGGGTTTCCGGACTTGAAGATGCCGGAGCCGACGAACACGCCGTCTGCGCCAAGCTGCATCATCATGGCGGCGTCGGCCGGGGTGGCGATGCCGCCGGCGGTGAACAGCACCACGGGAAGCTTGCCGGTGGTTGCGATTTCCTTGACCAGTTCGTACGGGGCCTGCAGTTCCTTGGCCGCAACGTACAGCTCGTCCTCGGGCAGGGCGGCAAGCTTGGCGATCTCGGCGCGGATCTGGCGCATGTGCCCGGTCGCGTTGGAGACATCTCCCGTGCCGGCTTCACCCTTGGACCGGATCATCGCCGCGCCCTCGTGGATGCGGCGCAGCGCCTCACCAAGGTTGGTGGCGCCACAGACGAAGGGAACGGTGAAGTTCCACTTGTCGATGTGGTGGACGTAGTCGGCCGGGGTCAGGACCTCGGACTCGTCGATATAGTCCACGCCGAGGGACTGCAGGACCTGGGCCTCCACGAAGTGGCCGATCCGGGCCTTGGCCATCACCGGGACGGACACGGCTGCGATGATCTTGTCGATCATGTCCGGATCCGACATGCGGGACACGCCGCCCTGGGCACGGATATCGGCCGGAACGCGTTCGAGCGCCATCACTGCAACGGCACCGGCATCTTCGGCGATGCGGGCCTGTTCAACGTTGACGACGTCCATGATGACGCCGCCAATGAGCATCTCAGCCATGCCGCGCTTGACGCGGCTGCTGCCCGTAACAGCGATGTGTTCGTAGGGGAGTCGTTTTAGGGTCACTTCATGCTCCAAGGGGACGAGGCGCCTGCGAAGCCAGGCATTCGAGTTAAGGGACTGGCCCCGGGTGTATGTGCACACCCGGGGC
>NZ_JAKFFD010000111.1:0-20968 GCF_036675385.1 Pseudarthrobacter sp.
ATCCTCCAGCACGCCATCGACATGCAAAAAGCCAGGGGAACGGACGTTGGCAGCCGCGTGACTGCGCCGCCCCGTACTCGGCCATCCGGAGCAGGTTCGGCAGTCCAGCCCGAGCATGCGGCCCCGGAAGGCACGACCCGATCTCAGAACACGGAAGGCTACAGTGAGCCCGTCCAGTAACGACGACGCCCCAGGCGCCACGAGCAACGATGGCGCCAGGCCGCTGACCCGAAAAGAGCTCCGCGCCCTGGAGAAGCACACGGGAGGCAGCGATGTGGTTCCCGAGCAGGCCTACGAAACGGGGCAGGATGCGCCCGCACCTGCCACGGCTCCTGTTCCCGAAGCTGCACCCATTCCTGCGCCTGCCCCCGCTCCGGTCCAGGCGGCCGAACCGGTTCAGGCGCCTGAACCGGATCCGGAGCCGCAGCCGGCCGTCCCCACAGCCCCGGAAACGCCGCCTTCCATCCAGGACGCCGGTCCGGCCGCAGACCACCAGCCGGACGAAGCCCAGGTTCAGGAATACCACCCCGAAGACCAGCACTTTTATCAAGCGCACGACGCCGGGCACCTCCACCCTGACGAAGCGCACGACGCCGGGCTCCACTATCCGGACGAAGAACACCACGATGCAGGCCACCATGATGATGACAATGCCGATGACCACTACGCTGATGATCACCACCCCGACACCGGCCTGTTCGCCGGCGCAGCCACGCTTCCCGTAGTGGCAAAGCCCTCCAAGAAGGTGCGGCGCCGGCGCCGCCTCCTGGCGCTGTTCCTGACTCTTGTGGTCTTCGTGGCAGCGATCGCCGTGGGCGCGCAGTTCCTGAAGCCCTTGCTGGGAAACGATAAGGCGGCCGACTACCCCGGCCCCGGAACGGGCGAAGTCATAGTTTCGGTCCAGCCAGGTGAAGGTACGCGCTCCGTGGCCACCAAACTGGAAAGCGGGAAAGTAGTGGCCAACGCTGACACTTTCCTGCAGGCATTTGCGACTTCCGGCGGAACATTGTCGCCGGGGGACTACACGTTCAAGATGGAAATGAAGAACTCCGACGCCGTCAGCGTCCTGCTCGGCACCGACAAGAGCAAGGTCATCTACTTCGCCTTGAGCGCCGGTCTCAGAGTCGGCGAGTCGCTTCAGGCCATCTCCGAAGGCTCCGGTGTGTCGCTGCAGCAACTGAAGGAGCTCAGCAACGCTCCCACGCAGTTTGGGCTCCCGGCCAACGCCAAAAACCTTGAGGGTTTCCTCGCCCCGGGGGAATATCGCTTCCCGCTTGGCACACCGGCCAAGGACATCCTCCAGTCGCTGGTGAAAGTAACCACGGACGAACTGGTGGCGCAGGGCATCTCCGATCCGGCGAAGCAGTATGAAGCTGTGATCGTGGCAAGCATTGTCCAGGCCGAAGGCGGACAGGCTGAGTACGGCGACGTTGCCGGGGCCATCTACAACCGCCTCAAGCCGAATGACCAGACCTCCGGATATTTGCAGGTGGATTCTGCTGTGACGTACGGGCTGGGCACCAAGAGCTTCAACTTCACCGATGAAGAGCGCCAGGACAAATCCAACCTGTACAACACCTACGCCAACCCGGGCCTGCCGCCGGGCCCCATCGGCTCCCCGGGCAAGACCGCCATCGATGCGGCGGCGAAACCTAAAACCAACGATTACCTGTACTGGGTAACCATCAACCTGGACACGAAGGAGACTAAGTTCTCCAAGACGCTCGACGAACACAACGTCTACGTCAACCAGTACAACACCTGGTGCCAGGCCAACGTGGGCCGCTGCACATGAGTCTCCGGGCCGCCGTCCTGGGCCATCCGATCAGCCACTCCAAGTCCCCGGCCCTGCACCTGGCGGCCTACGGCAAACTCGGGATGGACATCGCCTACACGGCCCTGGACCTGACCGAGCAGGCTCTGCCCGCCTTTATGGAACAGGTCAGGACGCAGCAGGGCTGGTGTGGACTCTCAGTCACCATGCCCCTGAAATCAGGCATGTTTGCCGAGGTGGACGAAGTCCGCGGCGTGGCACGGACGCTGGGTGTGGTCAACACCGTCGCCTTCGAGGAAGACCTGGGCTCCGTCAGGCGCATCGGCTACAACACCGACGTCGCCGGCATCGTCAACGCTGTCCTTAACGCCGGAGTGGCGGCCAGCCCCGCTGCGGTGGTGCTGGGCGGCGGCGGTACAGCCGCGGCCGCTGTGGCCGCGCTGAAGGATCTGGGCACGCAGCACGCCCAGGTGTTCGTCCGGGATATCTCCCGGGCCGACGAAGCACGCGCCGCCGCGGCCGGAGTAGGCCTTTCCATAGCCGTCCGGCCGCTGACCGAAGCCGCCGTTCCGACCGCAAGTGCCGACGTCGTAATTTCCACGCTCCCGCCGCGCGCAGCGGACGGGCTGGCGGCGGAGATCGCCGCGTTGGGAACCGGAACACCCGGTGTCCTCCTGGACGTGGCCTATGATCCGTGGCCCAGCCAGATTGCGTCGGCGTGGCAGTCCGGCGGCGGTGCGGTGGTGCCCGGGCTCGAAATGTTGTTGTACCAGGCGGTGGAACAGGTACGCCTGTTCACTGGCCGCGGTGAGGACGTTAATGCGTCTGTCATAGATGTGATGTGCGACTCAGTCGGCCTTCCCCGACGGGCGTTCTGACCGCCATACGTGGCAGGATGGAAATTATGTTGCGTTGGTTGACTGCCGGTGAATCCCATGGTCCGGCCCTAATGGGAATTATTGAAGGCGTCCCCGCCGGTGTTGAACTCACCAGCGGGCAGATCGCCGATTCATTGGCACGCCGCCGCCTTGGCTACGGCCGGGGCGCCCGGATGAAGTTCGAGCAGGACGTCGTGACCATTCTCGGCGGCGTCCGCCACGGCCTGACCCAGGGCGGTCCGGTGGCCGTCCAGGTCGCCAACACCGAATGGCCCAAGTGGGAGCAGATCATGGCTGCCGATCCGGTGGATCCGGAAATCCTGGCCGACCAGGCCCGCAACGCACCCCTGACCCGGCCCCGTCCGGGCCACGCAGACTTCACCGGGATGCAGAAGTACGGGTTCACCGAGGCCCGCCCTGTCCTGGAACGCGCCAGCGCCCGGGAGACCGCCACGCGGGTTGCCATGGGCACCGTGGCGTCCCAGTTCCTCAAGGCGCTCGGTATCGAACTGGTCAGCCACACCGTCTCCATCGCCAGTGTGACCGTGCCCGAGGGCCGTCCGCTGCCCGTTCCGGCCAACGTGATTGCGCTCGACGCCGATCCTTTGCGCTGTTTTGACCGCGAGACCTCCGACGCCATGGTGGCCGAGGTTGACGCCGCCCACAAGGAAGGCGAAACCCTGGGCGGTGTGGTGGAGGTTCTCGCGTACGGACTGCCGCCGGGGCTGGGCAGCTATGTCCACTGGGACCGCAGGCTTGATTCGCGCCTCGCCGCCGCCTTGATGGGCATCCAGGCCATCAAGGGCGTGGAGGTCGGCGACGGTTTCCTGACGGCTGCGCGCCGCGGCTCCGCTGCCCACGACGAAATCGTCAAGGACGCGGACGGCAAGATCATCCGGACCAGCAACCGGGCCGGCGGCATTGAAGGCGGCATGAGCATCGGCGACGTCCTGCGCGTGCGGGCGGCCATGAAGCCCATCGCCACGGTGCCCCGCGCCCTTCGCACGGTTGACGTGAGCACGGGGGAGCCTGCCAAGGCGCATCACCAGCGCTCCGACGTCTGTGCCGTGCCGGCTGCCGGCGTGGTGGCCGAGGCGATGGTCGCGCTGGTTCTGGCGGAAGCCGTCACCGAAAAGTTCGGCGGTGACTCCGTGGCGGAGACCGCCCGCAATATCAAGGGTTACCTGGACAACATTCCGGCATCCCTGGACTCGATCGGCCACTAGTGCCCGGGAGCCGCAAGGCCGGTGTGCCTGGCAACCGGCCCATTGTCCTCATCGGACCCATGGCGGTGGGAAAGTCCGCGATCGGCCACGAGCTGGCCAAGCTGCTGGACGTGCCCTTCGTCGATACGGACAGCCTGATCGTGGACGCCCATGGCAGCATCGCCTCCATTTTTGCCGGCCGCGGCGAGCACGCGTTCCGGGAGATCGAGGCCCGGACCGTTGCCAGCGCGGTGGAGCATGCAGAAGGCGCGGCCAGCGTGATTTCCTTGGGTGGCGGCGCCGTGCTGGATTCCGGCACGCAGCAGCTCCTGGGCCGCTGCACTGTGGTGTACCTCGAATGTGATGAGGAAACCGTGGCCAGCCGCATCGCCCGGAACTCGGGCCGGCCGCTGCTCGCCGGCGATGCCATGGCCCGATGGTCCGCCCTGTTTATTACCAGGAAACCCGTTTACGAACGGCTGGCCGATCTTGTGGTGGATGTCCGCCAGGGCTCGGTCAGCGAGCTGGGACACCGGCTCGAAGTTGCGCTGCGTGACTACGCGGCCGCCAAACAGGAAGTTGAAAATTGAGCGTTGATTCAACAGTCATCAAGGTCACCGGCGAATCCGCTGGGCAGAATTACGACGTCGTAGTTGGCCGCGGTCTGCTGGGGAACCTTCCGGCGTTGCTGGGGGAGCGGGTCCGGCGTGTGCTGGTCATCCATCCCCGTGCGCTGCGGCTCACTGGTGACACTGTCCGCGACGAGCTCGCTGCAGCGGGTTTCACCTCGCTGACCGCGGAAATCCCGGACGCCGAAGAAGGCAAACACATCCAGGTCGCCGCTTTCTGTTGGCAGGTCCTGGGCCAGAACGACTTCACGCGCTCCGACGCCATCGTGGCAGTGGGCGGCGGAGCCGTCACCGACCTGGCCGGATTTGTCGCGGCCACCTGGCTCCGCGGCGTCAAGGTCATCCACATGCCCACCAGCCTGCTGGGCATGGTGGATGCTTCCGTGGGTGGAAAGACCGGCATCAACACGGCTGAGGGCAAGAACCTGGTGGGCTCCTTCCACCCGCCGGCCGGCGTGCTGGTGGACCTGGACACCCTGAACACCTTGCCCCGGAACGAAATCATTTCCGGCATGGCCGAAGTCATTAAATGCGGCTTCATCGCAGATCCGGCCATCCTTGACCTGATCGAAGAGGACCCGGCAGCGGCCACCGACCCCGGATCGGACGCCCTGCGCGAACTCATTGAACGCGCCATCGCGGTCAAAGCAAAGGTGGTCTCGGAAGACCTCAAGGAATCCGGGCTGCGCGAAATCCTGAACTACGGCCACACCTTGGCGCACGCCATTGAACTGGTGGAACGGTACTCCTGGCGCCACGGCGCGGCGGTATCGGTGGGCATGATGTTCGCCGCTGAACTTGCCCGCAGCGTTGGCCGGCTCAGTGACGCCGACGCCGACCGACACCGCAGCATCCTGGAAACCCTGGGCCTCCCGGTCACGTACAGGCGGGACCGCTGGCAGGGGCTGCTGGACGGCATGCGGCGGGACAAGAAGTCACGCGGGGACCTCCTGCGCTTTGTGGTCCTGGACGGCATCGCCAAGCCGGGCATCCTGGATGTCCCGGACACGTCGCTGCTCTTCGCCGCCTACCAGGAAATCGCCTCCTGATGCAGGGCGACGTGGCAGGCACCAGCGACTGGCCCGAGGCTGGCTTCCCCGGAATCCGGATCAACCCGGTCTCCCTGCTGCCGGAGATCGTCAACGAGGACGCTTGCCGCGCGGCCCTGGCGGCGTCCACGGACCCGTCAGACCAGATCTTCGTCCTGATCGTGGAAGGGCACGCTGCGGAGGCGGCCGAACTCCTCGCGGAGGCCCGCTTCAAGGACCCTGAGTCCTTCCGGCTTCGCACGTTCGAGGCCGAGGTGCTGCGTGTCTCACACCGCACCGACCGCGCCCTTGATTTGTTCAGGCAGTTGCTCGCGGAGTTCCAGGGGACCGACCGTGAAGCCCTGGTCCTGCAATACCTGGGCAAGGCCCAGTACGCCGCCGGACATACGTCCGCCGCGGTGGAAGCCTTTGCCCGTGCCTTGGACCTGCGGGTTGCGCAATCGGCTGATGCCGCACAGATCTACTCGTCCACCGTGGCGCTTCAGCGGGCCCGCGACGTCCTGGATCTTGCCTGCTGACAGGCCTGTTACGTTCCGGGGTTGGCGGCCGGAAGGCCCGGACGCAGTCCGCCCGGGTTTTACCGGTAGAATGGTTCTTGGATTTTTGATAAACACGCGCTGGCGGGCCGTTCGGCTTGCCTGGCCGGCATAGAACGTCTGACAACTGACCAGACAGATAGAAACCAGAGGATACCAGTGGCAACCACTAACGACATCAAGAACGGAACGGTCCTGAAGCTTGAGGGCCAGCTCTGGAACATCATTGAATTCCAGCACGTCAAGCCCGGCAAAGGTGGCGCGTTTGTGCGGACCAAGATGCGGAACGTGATGTCCGGCAAAGTTGTAGACAAGACGTTCAACGCCGGCCTTAAGATCGAGACGGCCACGGTTGACCGCCGGGACTACCAGTACCTGTACCAGGACGGCGCCGACTTCGTGTTTATGGACACCTCGGACTTCGACCAGCTCACTGTCTCCGGCGCCACTGTTGGTGACGCCACCAACTTCATGCTGGAGAACCAGATGGTGAACATCGCCATCCACGAAGGCAACCCGCTGTACATCGAACTTCCGCCCAGCGTTGTCCTTGAGATCACCTACACCGAGCCGGGCCTGCAGGGCGACCGCTCCTCGGCCGGCACCAAGCCCGCAACGCTGGAAACCGGCTACGAGATCCAGGTTCCGTTGTTCGTCGAGAACAACACCAAGGTCAAGGTCGACACCCGCGACGGCAGCTACCTTGGCCGGGTCAGCGAGTAGTGAGCGCACGCGGTAAGGCCCGTAACAGGGCACTGGATGTCCTCTTCGAGGCCGAGCAGCGCTCGGTTTCCGCCTTCGATGTACTCAGGTCCCGGCGCGAACTGACCGACCAGATCGTGAACCCGTACACCTTGGAAATCGTGGAAGGCGTCGTCTCACAGCAGACCGCCATCGACGAATTTCTCGAGACCTATTCCCAGGGCTGGACCCTGGAACGTATGCCTTCGGTGGACCGCATCATCCTGCGGATCGGCACCTGGGAACTGCTGTACAACGACGACGTTCCCGACGGTGTCGCGGTCAGTGAGGCAGTGGCACTGTCCAAGACGCTCTCAACGGATGAATCGCCGTCGTTCATTAACGGCCTCCTCGGCCGGCTGCAGCAGCTGAAGCCCTCCCTCTTGGCCTGAGCTGCTATGCCGCGGGCCAAGAGCCCGCGAACGGCGCCATAAAGAGCCCCGGCCAGGTCCACCTGGCCGGGGTTCTTTGCGTCCCCGGAAACGATCGCTGACCGGCGCTTCCTATAGGATCTGACTATGCAAAACGCGTCCACAGGCCCCCGCGCCGGCAGCAGCACAGATGACCAGACCGGCCCCCGCAGGGCCGGCCGCGCGGTCAGCCGCGAGGTGCTGGCGGACCATGTTTACGCGGAGCTCCTGGCCTCCCTTATGGATGGCCGGCTGGCGCCCGGCGCCGTGGTCAGCATTGACGGGACGGCCCGCGAACTGGACGTTTCTCCCACTCCGGTCCGCGAGGCCCTTGCTCGGCTTGAGCACACCGGAATGGTCCGGCGGGTGGCGCTGAAAGGCTACCGCGTGGCTCCCGTTTTTACGCAGGAGGATTTTGCGGAGCTGATGGAGGCGCGGTTGGCAATCGAGCCCGTCAACGCCCGGCTGGCCTGTGAACGCATCAACCAGCATGGCCTGGCCGAGCTCGGGAAGGCCGTCGAGGACCTGAAATCCGCACCCCGGGGACCTTCGTTTGCCGAGTTCAAGGACTACCTCGAAGCGGACGAGAGGTTCCACCAGCTGATTGCGCGGCAAACCGGAAACCAGTTTATGGAGGCCGCCTACTCAGCCCTCGGAGGACAGGTCCAACGGTTCCGGCTCTTCGGCGGCGTGGGCATTACGGATGCCGAGCACGCCATCGCGGAACACGAGGCAGTTCTGGCCGCCGTTACCACCGGCGATCCCGACAAAGCAGCCGCAGCGATGGCGGACCACATCCGCAAGGTCCGTTCCCGGGCCATTGCCGACGCCCCGGAAAGCTGAACCCGGACGGGCAGCGCCTCTCAGGGATGTGATCTTGACAACTCTTTTTTGATAGTAGATCCTATAGGAAAGAGGATTACGAAGGAGTAAAGCACCGTGGCTTACACAGCTGAGAACTGGCCCATCACCGCAGCGCTGCTGCAGTTTCCGGGAACTGATGCCCAGGGCACACATATCAACGACGCCGACGCGTCCAGTTGGGCGGAAGTCCTGACCGAGGTCAAGGAAGCCGGCTTCGCCAACGCTGACCTGACCGACAGCTGGGTCCGTCCCGGCGATCTGAGCAAAGAGCGGCTCGCCGAGTTCAAACAGACTGCAGAGACTGTGGGCATCGGGATCCCGGTCATTTCCGCCATCCGCCGCAGCGTGATCCATCAGACGGACTGGGCCGACAACCTCGCCTACAGCCACCGGACCATCGACGCAGCCGCCGAGCTCGGCTGCGAAGTAGTCTCCTTCGGACTGCACCAGGCCATTACCCCGGAGCAGCAGAAGCAGCTGTGGTTCTGGACCGTTGAGGGCTACAAGGACCCGGTGGGGGACAAGGAAGTGTGGGGCAAGGCAGTCTCCCGCATCCGCGAGCTGGGCCAGCACGCAGCAGACGCCGGCGTCCTGCTCTCCCTGGAGATGTACGAGGATACCTACCTCGGCACAGCAGACTCCTCGGTACAGCTGGTGCAGGACATCGGCCTGGCCAATGTTGGGCTCAACCCGGACCTCGGCAACCTGATCCGGCTGCACCGGCCCATCGAGGACTGGCGCGAAATGGTAGCCAAGACCATGCCGTATTCGAACTACTGGCACATGAAGAACTACATCCGGGACGAGGACGTGGCGCGGGACAGCTACATCACCATGCCCGCCCCGATGGAGAGCGGCCTCATCAACTACCGCGAAGCCTTCAAGGTTGCACTCGCCTCCGGCTACCAGGGCATCATCTGCGCCGAGCACTACGGCGGGGACGGCCTGAGCGTGACGGCACGCAACCAGGAGTACCTCCGCCGCCATGTCCTGCCGAAGCGGGACGGCTACGCCCTGGGCCAGAGCCAGGTGTCCCAGGGGCGGCAGCAGCCCGCCGCGGAACTGGCAGGAGTCTAGGAAGAGCCATGACGCAGATCTTTGACAATCCTGCTGATTTCGCGGATGAGGCGCTGGACGGCTTCGTCGCTGCCAACCGCGCATACGTTGCCCGCGTGGACGGCGGTGTGGTCCGCTCGACTGACATGCCCGCCGGCCAGGTCGCACTCGTCGTCGGCGGCGGCTCCGGCCACTACCCGGCCTTCGCCGGTCTGGTTGGGCCGGGGCTGGCAGCAGCCTCCGCCTGCGGCAACATGTTCGCTTCACCGGCCGCCGGGCAGATTTACCGCGTGGCCAAAGAGGCAAATGCCGGCGGGGGAGTGCTGTTGAGCTACGGCAACTACGCGGGCGACGTCCTGCACTTCGGCCAGGCGCAGCTGCGCCTGAACGCCGAAGGCATCGAGACCCGCACGGTCACCGTCACGGACGACATCGCCAGTGCACCACTGGACCAGATCGGAAAGCGCCGCGGCATCGCCGGCGACCTCACGGTGTTCAAGATTGCCGGCGCCGCCGCCGAAGCGGGCCTGAGCCTGGACGACGTGGAACGGCTTGCCATCAAGGCCAATGACCGCACGCGTTCCCTGGGCGTGGCCTTCGACGGCTGCACCCTGCCCGGCGCCGCCGGACCGCTCTTCCACGTGCCCGCAGGCCAGATGTCCCTGGGCCTGGGCATCCACGGGGAACCGGGCATCTCGGAACATCCCATGCCCACGGCGTCCGAACTCGCTGAACTGCTGGTCTCGCGCCTCCTCGCGGACACCCCGGATCACCGCGGAAGCCGCGTGGTGGCCATCGTCAACGGCCTCGGTACCGTCAAGTACGACGAACTTTTCCTCCTGTTCGGCAAGATCGAGAGACTCCTCGTCAACGCCGGACTGACCGTGGTGGAACCGGAATGCGGCGAGTTGGTCACGAGCCTGGACATGTCAGGGCTATCCCTCACGCTGCTCTGGCTGGATGAGGAACTCGAACGCTACTGGGCCGCGCCAGCAGACTCACCGGCCTACCGCAAGGGCAACCTGGCTCCGCGTGCCCGCCGCCAGCTGGCCGGGCCGGAAGACGCCGTGGCCGGCGAAGTAGAGGAAACGACGGCGGCAGCAGCGGGCCTGGGCCGGCAGGCAGCCGCCGTGCTCGCCCAAGTGCGGGACGTCGTCGTCGAACACGAAGAGGAACTGGGCAACCTGGACGCCATAGCCGGCGACGGCGACCACGGCATCGGCATGCGCCGCGGCGTGGAGGCAGCAGCCGGCGCCGCGGCACAGGCCGCAGCGTCCGGGGCGTCGGTGGGGCGGGTGCTTGAAGCAGCCGGCGAAGGCTGGAGCGAACGGGCCGGCGGCACGTCAGGCGCACTGTGGGGATCTGCGGTCATCGCGTCCGGATTTGCCCTGGGCAACCGGGAAACCTACACCGATGAGGACGCGATCGCCGCCGTGACCGCATTCGTGGGCGCCATTACCGAGCTCGGCAAGGCCGAGCCGGGCGACAAGACCATGGTGGACGCGCTCCTGCCTTTCCGGGCGGCGTTCCTCCGGGAGTTCGACGGCGGCACCACCCTGGCCCAGGCCCTCACCGTTGCCGCCTCCGCTGCCAGGGCGGCGGCTGCCAAAACGGCGGAACTGCGCCCGCTCAAGGGCCGTGCCCGTCCGCTGGCCGAAAAGAGCCTCGGGCACCCCGACCCCGGCGCGGTCTCCTTTGGACTGATCGCCGAACGGATTGCCGCCTACATCCACTCTGGCCTGGCGGAGCCAAACTTCACGGAGCCAGGGCTGGTCCATTCTGAACTGGCTTACGCGGCCGGAAAAGGAGCAACAACATGAACACCCACGCAGGTTGGCGCATCGTCATCGGCAACGATGAGGCCGGCGTTGAGTACAAGGAAGCACTGAAGGCGCTGCTCACGGCAGACAGCCGCGTTGCCGCCGTGCTGGACATCGGGGTTGGGGCCAACGATGCCACCGCCTACCCGCACGTCGCGGTCAAGGCCGCCCGCAAGGTGGCGGACGGGGAAGCAGACCGCGCACTCCTCATCTGCGGAACGGGACTGGGTGTAGCCATCGCGGCCAACAAGGTGCCCGGAATCCGTGCGGTGACCGCCCACGACAGCTATTCCGTGGAGCGCTCCGTCCTCAGCAACAACGCCCAGGTCCTCACGCTGGGCCAGCGGGTCATCGGCCTGGAACTCGCCAAAAAGCTCGTGGGCGAGTGGCTCGAGTACCGCTTTGATGAAAGTTCAGCGTCCGCCGGCAAGGTCGACGCCATCTGCTCCTATGAGCCCGAATACACGAAGGCAGTCTGATCATGACCACAACACCCAACAGCGCACGCAAGATCGCCGTCGTCGGATCGGGATACATGGGCGGCGGTATTGCCCAGGTCCTGGCACTGGGCGGAGCCCGGGTTGCCCTGGCCGATGTCTCCGCCGAGGTGGCGCAGAACAACTATGAGCGGCTGCTGGCCGAATCGGACCAGTTCGTCGCCGACGGCCTGTTCCCCGAGGGGTCAACGGCCATCCTCAAGCAGAATCTGTGGGCGGCCAAGGACATCGAGGAAGCCGTGGCGGATGCCGACTTCATCGAGGAAGCCGTGCCCGAAGTCATCGCCATCAAGCACCAGACCCTGGCGCGGATCAGCGCCGCTGCCCGGCCGGACGCCATCATCGGTTCCAACACGTCAACCATCTCCATCGCGGAGCTGTCCGAGCCGGTCGCCAACCCGGAGCGGTTCCTGGGCGTGCACTTCTCGAACCCGTCCCCGTTCATCCCTGGCGTGGAAATCATCCCGCATGCCGGCACGTCGGCCGCCACCATCGGTGCCGTCCGGGACCTCGTCCATGCCGCCAACAAGCAGACCGCGGTGGTCAAGGACGTCACCGGATTCGTCCTGAACCGCCTGCAGTACGCACTCTTCCACGAGGCCGCGCAGCTCGTGGAGCAGGGAATCGCCACCGCCGAGGACGTGGACACCCTGGTCCGCACCACCTTCGGCTTCCGCCTGCCGTTCTTCGGTCCGTTCGCGATCGCAGACATGGCCGGCCTGGACGTCTACAACTTCTGCTACAAGTCACTGCAGACCGAATTCCCGGAACGCTTCGCCACGCCCAGGATCCTGAGTGACCTGGTGGAAGCAGGCAAGCTCGGTACCAAGACCGGCGCCGGCTTCCTCAACGTCCCCGCCGAACGCACCCCGGAACTCATCGCCTACCGCAACAGGGCATACGTGGCCATGCAGAAGCTCATCGACGAGCTCGGCCCGGCCCCCATCAACTAAGGAGCATTTCCATGGCCACTTTCCCCGCCGAACGCACCGCCATCATCACCGGCGCCGTCTCCGAACGCGGTATCGGCCGCGCCACGGCCGGCTACCTTGCCGCCCAGGGCTGGAACATCGGCATCATCGACCTGGATGACGCCCAGTCCCAGTCCACCGCCAAGGAAATCGCCGCCCAGTACGGCGTGAAGGCCCACGGCGTCGGCGCCAACATCGGCGACGAAGCCTCCGTCCGCGCGGCCATCGACTCGATCGAAGCAGAGCTGCCGCAGGTCGTCGCACTGGCCAACGTGGCCGGTGTCAGCTCACCAGTTCCGTACCTCGAACTGGACGCCGCTGAATGGGACCGCGTTATGAGCATCAACCTCAACGGTGTCCATTACGCCACCCGCCGCGTCGCCGAATCCATGGCGAAGAACCGGATCGGACGCATCGTGAACATCTCTTCCGTGTCCGCCCAACGCGGTGGCGGCACTTTCTCCAAAACGCCGTACTCCGCGGCGAAGGCAGGGGTCATCGGCCTGACCCGCGCCACCGCCCGCGAGCTGGGGGAGTACGACATCACGGTGAACGCCATTTCCCCCGGCCCCGTCGACACGGACATCATGGGCGGCACCCTCAGCCAGGAACGCAAAGACGAACTCACCAAGGACCTCGTGGTCAACCGAGTCGGTTCCACCCGCGACATCGCAGCAGCCATCGCCTTCCTCATCAGCGAGGACGCCGGATACATCTCCGGCCAGACGCTGAACGTGGATGGCGGACTCTACATGCACTAGGAAGGACCACCATGGGCTCCTGGACCAAGGAACGCAGAATCTACCTGGCCGTGGGCGTGTTCGCCTGCCTGGTTGGCGCAATACTCATCGCCTTCTCGCTCTAACCGCTCCACCTTCCACTGATTTGCTCACCTGCTTACTCAACGAGGAGTTTGAATGACTGTCACCACTGGAACAAACGCCACCAAGGAGTTACTGGATTCACCGGTCCTAAAATCGGCGATCTCCAAAGCCTCCTTCCGGCTGATGCCGATGCTCGTCATCCTGTACGTCGTGGCCTTCCTGGACCGCACCAACGTGGGCTTCGCCGAGGCAGCACTTGAGGTGGACAGGGGCATCACCGCCGGCGCATATGCCCTGGGCGCCGGTATCTTCTTCATCGGCTACGCCTTGTTCGAGATCCCTTCCAACCTGCTGCTGACCAAGTTCGGCGCCAAGGTGTGGCTGGCCCGCATCGCCATCACGTGGGGCATCGTCTCGGCCTGCTTCGCCTTCGTCCAGGGCGAGACGTCCTTCATCATCCTGCGCTTCCTGCTCGGCGTGACCGAGGCCGGCCTGTTCCCGGGCGTCATCATGTTCCTGGCCGCCTGGTTCCCCAACAAAGTCCGCGTCAAGATGTTCGCCATCTTCTACCTGGCCCAGCCGTTCTCCCAGATGATGGGCGCCCCGCTGTCGGGGTGGCTCATCAACATCGGTGACCAGGTTCCCGGCGTTGCCGGCTGGCAGGTCATGTTCTTCGTTGAAGGCATGCTGGCTGTACTCGCCGGTATTGCCGCCTACTTCTTCCTCATCAACACCCCGCAGGACGCGAAATTCCTGGACAAGGACGAGAAGAAGGCGCTGCTGGACGTTATGGCCCTCGAGGACGGGGTCAAGGAAAAGGACGGCCCCCGCGGTGTCCTCGCCGCCATGAAGAACCGCAAGGTCTGGTACTTCACCGCCATCTACTTCTGCCTCCAGATCGCCGTCTACGGCGTGACGTTCTACCTGCCGCAGCAGGTGGCACAGCTCACCGGGCAGAAGGTGGGCATCGAAGTGGGCCTGCTGGCGGCCATCCCATGGTTCTTCGGCATCTTCGCGTGCTACTTCATCGGGAAGGCGGCCAACACCATCGTCCGCCGCCGCGTCTGGGGCACCGGGCTGTTTATCTCCACCGGCCTGTGCATCTTCGGCTCCGCCTGGGCGGGCTCCAACCACCTCCCGGCGCTGGGCATCATCTTCATCACGCTCGCGGTGTGCAGCTTCCTCTCGATCGGTCCCATCGCGTGGTCCTACCCGACGGCGTTCCTCACCGGAACGGCGGCCGCTGCGGGCATCGGCCTGATCAACTCGCTGGGTAACCTGGGCGGTTTCGTGGCCCCCATCCTGCGGACCACGGTCAACCAGGTCACCGCATCGGACACCGGCACCATGGGCGTTTACGCCCTCGGCGTGCTTCCGTTCGTGGCGGCCATCATGATGTACGCCACCAAGAGGTTCCGCAACAAGGCCGACGATCTGCTCGACAACAAGTGACCGGACACCATGACTGAATGGAGCAGCGCTGACCAGAGCGGCACCCCGGAGATCCTCTACATCGGCGTCAGCACCAAGATGTACATGGGATACCGGGACTGCCTGGACTGGCTCGCCCGCATACGGCATGAAGTGGACTCCCGTCCGGCCCTTGCGGCCGGGCGGGTGGTCCCGTTTGTGATCCCTTCCTTCCCGGTTCTTCCGGCCGCCGGCAGCGTCATCTCAGGATCACCGCTTCTGCTGGGGGCCCAGAACTGCGGCTGGGCGGACGGCCCGTGGACAGGTGAGGTGTCGCCCTCGCTTCTGGCCGAGCTTGGGGTAAGCCTCGTGGAGATCGGCCACGCCGAACGGCGGCGGCACTTCGGCGAGGACAACACCATGATCGCCCGGAAAGTCAGGGCAGCCGACGACGCCGGCATCACCCCGCTGCTGTGCGTGGGCGAGGAAACACGCGATGAAAAAAGCGGGACCGGAGCCAGCGGAGCGGCTGCATTTGTCCATCAGCAGATCGACGAGGCGGTCGGCGGTGACTGGGCCCTGGCATCCCGGCTCATGATCGCCTACGAACCGGTCTGGGCCATTGGCGCAGCGGAGCCCGCCGACGCAGGCTACGTCGCCGCCGTCGTGCGTTCACTCCGGACGCGGCTGGCTGCCCATTCGCACGAGGCAGGCGACGCGTTGGGGGACCCGCTGGTTATCTATGGCGGGTCGGCCAAGCCAGGGCTGCTGCCCGCGCTCGACGGCGTCTCCGGGCTCTTCCTGGGCCGGTTCGCCCACGATGCGGCGAACTTCGGCAAAGTCCTTGATGAGGCACTGTCAATGACGGCTTTGCAGGAGGCTCTCCGGGGACCCTAGCCGGAGGAACCGAACAGGAGGAACCGAACGGGAGGAACCGAACGGCGCCCGAGTCAGCCCGCGACGGCGGCGCGCAGGGACAGAATCCGCTGCAGCTGCTGCTGCTCCTCCACCTGGTGCAGCCGGACGTCGCGGCCGCTGAGGATGCGCTGGCGGGTGAAGGCGAGCTGGGTGGCAGCGTGGAGGAACGCCTTCATCTGCGGGCGGCGGTGGTAGCCGGCCGCCCACTGCAGGGCGGTCCGCCGGCCGCGCGGGGTGGCCAGCAGTTCCACCTCGGCGGGGCTGAACCAGCCAGCCGCGGAGTATTCCATCAGCCGTTGGCGGGTGAGCCGGTTTTCAGCGACGCGGAGGAGGACGATGCCCACAACGGCCAGCACAAAGATGGGCACCTGGACCAGGATGTATTCCGACAGGAAACCCGCGCCCATGCTGTTCCACCGGTTATGCAGCAGCATCGCCGGGATCAGTCCGATGACAAAGGCCAGCACCGAGGCTCCGGAGTGCCAGCGGCGGGCGGCGAAACCCATGATGAGGCCGGTGGTTCCCGTGAAGATGGCATGGGCGAAGGGTGACATCACGCCGCGGAGGAGGAAGATCTGGGCCAGATCCGTTCCCGGGTTGGCGGATTCGGCGATGGCCCTGCCAAAGTAGAGGATGTTTTCGGTGAACGCGAAGCCGCCGGCGATGGTGAAGGCGAAGACTATGCCGTCCACCGGACCGTCGAAGTGTTTGCGCGCCAGCAGCAGGATCATCAGCAGGCCCAGGGACTTCGCGAACTCCTCCACCACGGGCGCCTGGACGGTGGCCATAAACGTCTGGAAGTCAGCCACCTCGCTGAACTGGAAAGTCAGGGCGAAGAACGGCTGGATGAGCAGCGTGACCGCGATGGACACCGCAGCGCCCCAGGTGAACGCGAAGACCAGGAGCCGCTTGGGTTCCGGTTCCCATCGGTCGATCAGATAGACCGCAAGGAGCACCGCGGACAGCGGGATAAGTGACAGCACAAACCCTGCCAGGAACCCGCCCACGCCGGTGTTGGCCACTAAGAACGGCACCACCAGGAACAAGCTCAGGAAAACAAGGGCGGCGCCGCCCACCGTGAGTGCCAGAAGGCCTGCGGGCCGGCGGCCAGCCAGGGTTTCCTGCGGAGGCCCCAGCGGCGGCAGCCGGGCCGCATTGGTTCCGGGCGCGGGCCGGTAGTACTCCGGTTCAACCCGGCCCATCCAGCTGGGGTTCGCCTGCGTGGGGAAAGGATCCTGTGGGCCGGCCGGCCCACCGGCCTGGCCGGAACCCGGCTGATGAGGGTGCATGGACATACCGGAAGCCTATGATGCCCCTGCCGATGTGGTAATTTTGAAACGCAAATGATCCTTTTTTAATTCCGTCCCGTGAGGCGGGGAAAGGGGAGACGAGAGTTTGACTTCTGTCACAAACGCACCGGTTCCAGCCAGGGTTGTCCTCAACCAGGCGGACATTGACCGTGCACTCACTCGAATCGCCCACGAGATCCTTGAGGCCAACAAAGGGTCCAAGGACCTGGTCCTGCTGGGCATCCCGCGCCGCGGCTATCCGCTGGCCGTCCGCCTCGCACACAAGATTGCGGCCGCGGACCCCACCGTGGACGCCACCGCTATTGTCGGGCAGCTGGACGTCACCATGTTCCGCGATGACCTTTCCCACCAGCCCACCAGGCCGCCGTACCCCACACAGCTCCCGCGCACGGGAATCGATAACAAGGTTGTGGTGCTCATCGATGATGTCCTGTACTCCGGCCGCACTATCCGTGCCGCCCTTGACGCCATCATCGACCTCGGCCGTCCCCGGATCGTCCGGCTCGCTGTGCTGATCGACCGCGGCCACCGTGAGCTGCCCATCCGCGCCGACCACGTGGGCAAGAACCTGCCCACCTCATCCGCCGAGAAGGTCCGGGTCCGCCTGGAGGAAACCGACACCGCAGCCGACGGTTCCGTAGTCAACGAAGTGGTTATCGAGGGCGGCGCGTGAAACACCTCCTCTCCACTGAAGACCTCAGCCTGGCCAACGCCATCCGCATCCTGGACACCGCCGAGGAAATGGCTGCCGTCGGGGACCGCGAAGTCAAAAAGCTCCCGGCCCTCCGCGGCCGCACCGTGGTGAACCTCTTCTTCGAAGACTCAACCCGCACGCGGATCTCCTTCGAAGCGGCCGCCAAGAGGCTGTCCGCCGATGTCATCAACTTCGCCGCGAAGGGCTCCTCCGTCTCCAAGGGCGAATCCCTCAAGGACACGGCCCAGACGCTGGCAGCCATGGGCGCGGACGCCGTCGTGATCCGCCACTGGGCCTCGGGCGCGCCGCACCGGCTCGCCGCGACGGACTGGATCGACGCCGCCGTCATCAACGCCGGTGACGGCACCCACGAACACCCCACGCAGGCCCTCCTGGACGCCTTCACCATGCGCCGGCACTGGTCAAAGCTGGCCGGCTCCGCCTCGACCGGCGCAGACCTCAAAGGCATGCGCGTAGCCATCGCCGGGGACGTCCTGCACTCCCGCGTTGCCCGCTCCAACGTCTGGCTGCTCCGCACGCTCGGCGCCGAAGTCACCCTCGTGGCGCCACCCACCCTGCTGCCCATCGGCGTCGAACAGTGGCCTTGCAAGATCAGCTACGACATGGATGACACCCTGGCGCAGGGTGTGGACGCCGTGATGATGCTGCGCGTGCAGGGCGAGCGGATGAACGCCTCGTTCTTCCCCTCCACCCGCGAATACTCGCGCCGCTGGGGCTTCGATGACAACCGGCTCCGGGCCCTGGACAGCCTGGGACTGAAGGACACCATCATCATGCATCCCGGACCCATGAACCGTGGCCTGGAGATTTCTTCCGCCGCCGCCGACTCGCCCCGCTCCACCGTGCTTGCACAGGTGCGCAACGGCGTCTCGGTCCGGATGGCCACCCTCTACCTGCTGCTCTCCGGGGACACCCGCGAACCAGCCGCCACAGCGGGCGCGGCCCGCAACCATTCCACCAAGGAGAGCAACTGATGGCAGAGAACAACGGAACCTACCTGATCCGCGGTGCATCGATCCTGGGCGCCGGGGCCGAGGACCTGCTCATCAGTGACGGCGTCATCGCCGCCCGGGGCGCAGCCGCTGCCACCCACCCAGACGCGGACCGCGCCACCGTCATCGAAGCCGCCGGCCTGGTGGCACTGCCCGGCATGGTGGACGTGCACACGCACCTGCGCGAACCCGGCCGCGAAGATGCCGAAACCGTAGAGACCGGCACCCGCGCCGCCGCCCTGGGGGGCTTCACCGCGGTCCACGCCATGGCCAACAGCAACCCGGTGGCGGATACCGCCGGTGTGGTGGAACAGGTCCACAGCCTGGGCCGCGCGGCCGGCTGGGTGGACGTGCGTCCCGTCGGCGCCGTGACCGTCGGCCTGGCCGGCGAGCAGCTCGCCGAACTCGGCGCCATGGCCGATTCCCGCGCCCAGGTCCGCATGTTCTCCGACGACGGCATCTGCGTCCACGATCCGGTGCTGATGCGCCGCGCCCTGGAGTACGTCAAAGCCTTCGACGGCGTGGTGGCCCAGCACGCGCAGGAACCCCGCCTTACCGCCGGAGCCCAGATGAACGAGGGCGCCGTCTCCGCCGTCCTGGGACTCACCGGCTGGCCGGCGGTGGCCGAGGAGAGCATCATCGCCCGTGACGTCCTGCTGGCGCAGCACGTGGACTCCCGCCTGCACGTCTGCCACGTCTCCACCGCCGGATCCGTGGAGATCATCCGCTGGGCCAAGGAACGCGGCATCAACGTCACCGCCGAAGTCACCCCCCACCACCTCCTGCTCACCGACGACCTGGTCCGCAGCTACAACCCGGTGTACAAGGTCAATCCGCCGCTGCGGACGGATGCAGATGTGCAGGCACTGCGCGCCGGCCTGGCTGACGGCACCATCGACGTGGTGGGCACCGACCACGCCCCGCACCCGAGCGAGCACAAGGAATGCGAGTGGGCGCAGGCCGCGATGGGCATGACCGGGCTGGAAACCGCCCTGTCCGTGGTCCAGCACACCATGATCGAAACCGGCCTCATGACCTGGGCCGATTTCGCTCGAGTGACCTCCACCGCCGCGGCGCAGATCGGCCGAATGACGGACCAGGGCCGTCCACTGGACGCCGGCGAACCCGCCAACGTCATCCTGGTTGACCCCGCCGCCCGGTGGACCGTTGACCCTGCCAAGATGGCAACCATGGGCCGCAACTCCCCGTTCGCCGGCCTGGAGCTGCCGGGCAAGGTGGTGGCCACCTTCTACAAGGGCCACCCCACCGTCCTGGACGGCCAGCTCAACACGCCGTACCGGGAACCGTCCGCGGCAGGCGCCTCCTGATGGACACCAAACTACTCACCGGCCTCATCACGGCCGCGCTCATCGCCGTCGTCCTGGTGATGATCTGGGCAGGCTGGCGCAACCGACTCAGGCGGCAGGCCGACGTCGGCCGGTTGCCCGACGTGCCAGAGGCGCCCGGGGTGCCGCTCGCCGGGGCGGACGGCCAGTACGTTGCGTCCACCACCGCCGGAGACTGGCTGGACCGCATCGCGGTACACAGGCTTGGCATCCGGACCAATGCCGTCCTCAGCGTGTACCCGCACGGCGTCCTCTTCGACAGAACCGGTGCCCCGGCGCTCTACATCCCGGCAGGAAGCCTCACCGCCGTCCGGCAGGAAAGCGGAATGGCCGGCAAGTTCGTTGAAAAGGACGGCCTCCTGGTCCTCACCTGGGACCTCGGGACCCACGAACTCGACACGGGCTTCCGGACCCGCCGGGCCGCCGACAAGGACGCCCTCTATGACTCCCTTCAGCAATTGATCGCCGCCGCCCCCCAGGAACATTCCCAGGATCCCCAGAGTGGAAAGTAAGACAGTGACAGAAACAGCGACAGCAAAAGCAGAGGCTGCGGCACCAGCAGCCCTTTCCACCACAGTTACCACCCCCGCGGTATTCGTCCTGGAAGACGGCCGCATGTTCCGCGGCACCAGCTACGGCGCGCAGGGCACGGCCCTGGGCGAGGCAGTCTTCGCCACCGGCATGACCGGCTACCAGGAAACCATCACCGACCCCTCCTACGCCCGCCAGCTTGTGGTGCAGACCGCGCCGCACATCGGCAACACCGGTGTGAACAGCGAGGACGCCGAGTCCCGCCGCATCTGGGTGGCCGGCTACATCGTCCGCGATGCCGCCCGCCGCCCGTCCAACTGGCGCTCTGAACGCTCCCTGGACGAGGAACTCATCGAGCAGGGGATCGTCGGCATCCAGGGCGTGGACACCCGCGCCATCACCCGCCACCTGCGCGAGCACAAGACCATGCGCGCCGGCATCTTCTCGGGTGCGGCCGCCAAGGCCACGGACAAGGAACTCCTTGACGCGGTC
>NZ_JAKFFD010000110.1:0-20963 GCF_036675385.1 Pseudarthrobacter sp.
CACATTTAGAATGGGACATTGTGCGCAACTGCGCTGTGCACTGCACTAAGCGCCTCCGGCGCGATATCCTCCTTCCAGAAGGGCTCCCGGTGTCCAACCCAGCCGAAACCACCTCCAAACGTCCACTCCGCGTTGCCATTGTGGGTGCGGGACCGGCGGGTGTTTACGCGGCGGATATCCTGACCAAGTCCAACGGCGTCAAGGACGGCGATTTTGAGGTCAGTATCGACCTTTTTGAGGCCTACCCTGCCCCGTACGGCCTGATCCGCTACGGCGTGGCCCCGGACCACCCGCGCATCAAGGGGATCGTGAACGCGCTGCACAAGGTCCTGGACCGCGGCGACATCCGCTTCCTGGGCAACGTCACGTACGGCCGCGATCTCACCCTCCATGACTTCCGGGCCTTCTACGACGCCGTGATCTTCTCCACCGGCGCCATCAAGGACGCGGACCTGGCCATCCCTGGCATTGACCTGGCCGGATCGTTCGGCGGCGCCGACTTTGTGTCCTGGTACGACGGCCACCCGGACGTTCCCCGCGACTGGCCGCTGGATGCCAAGGAAATCGCCGTGATCGGCAACGGCAACGTGGCGCTGGACGTGGCCCGGATGCTGGTCAAGCACCCCGATGAACTCCTCACCACCGAAATCCCGGACAACGTCTACCAGGGCCTGAAGAACTCCCCGGTCACGGACGTCCACGTCTTCGGCCGCCGCGGCCCGGCACAGGTCAAATTCACGCCGCTGGAACTGCGCGAGCTGAGCCACATGAAGGACGTGGACATTGTCCTGTACCCGGAGGACTTCGAGTTCGACGAAGCCTCCGATGACGCCATCCGCAGCAACAACCAGATCAAAACCATGGTGAACACGCTGACCAACTGGCTCGTGGAGGAGCACGCCGAAGCGGAAGAGCCGTCCTCCCGCCGCCTGCACCTGCACTTCCTGCACAGCCCGGTGGAGATCTACCAGGACCCCGACGACGGCGGGTCCGGCCGGGTGGCCGGCATCAAGTTTGAGCGGATGGAGCTGGATGGCACTGGCAACGTCAAAGGCACGGGCGAGTTTGTGGACTACCCCGTCCAGGCCGTGTACCGCGCCATCGGCTACCACGGTTCGCCACTGGACGAGCTGGAGTACAACGCCAAACGCGGAGTGATCCCCAACGAGGGCGGCCGCGTGCTCGACGCCGACGGCAACCCCGTCCCCGGAATCTACGCCACCGGCTGGATCAAGCGCGGGCCGGTCGGCCTGATCGGGCACACCAAGGGCGACGCCCTGGAGACCATCGGCTTCCTGCTGGAGGACCGGCTCACCCTCCCACCCGCCCAGAACCCGGACCCGCAGGCCATCATCGACCTGCTGCAGGAGCGCGGCATCGAGTTCACCACCTGGGAGGGCTGGATCAAGCTGGACGCGCACGAAGCAGCCCTCGGCGCCGCGTGGACGGAAGGCGAGACAGACGCCGACGGAACCGCCGCCGTCGTGCGTGAACGCATCAAAGTAGTCCCGCGCGAGGAAATGATCAACATCTCCCGCGCCTGACCCAGCGTCACCCACCAAAGCAGCGCGAACGGACACTTGAGGCCCCAGCCAGAGGGGCCTCAAGTGTCCGTTCGCGCAAGAGGGGCTGGCGCTGGAGGGTTCGCGCCGGCGGCCGTAGACTTGCAGGACCGATGGGAGTTCGATGAGGAACCTGATCCTGCCGCCGACGTCCGGCGGCGAAGCAATTGCACTTGCCCAGCGTCATGCCCTGGCCGCCCATGAGCAGCTCGACGCCCATGCGTTTCCGGGCACACCGGAAATCCCCGGCCTGCGCAGGCTGATCCGGGAATCCTGGCAGCGGTCCGCCAAGTTGAAAGCCAACCCGGACAACCCCGAAGCGCCCCTTGCCCTGGACACCGACGAGCTCGAGGAATACCGGCGGCAGCACCCCCTGGCCAGCATCATGCCCGTGATCCACAAACTCCTGGTCCAGCCGAGCCACGACAGCGGCTTGCTCGTTGCCGTGGGTGATGAAGTGGGCAGGCTGCTCTGGGTGGAAGGCGATCCGGCCCTGCAGCGCCGTGCCGAAGGCATGATGTTCGTGCCGGGCGCCGACTGGTCAGAGGCCACCGTGGGCACCAGCGCTCCCGGCACTGCCCTGGCCCTGGGCCGCGGCATCCAGATTTCCGGGGCGGAGCATTACCAGCGGTCCGTGCACGCGTGGAGCTGCACCGCCGTCCCGTTCCACGACCCGGATTCCGGTGCGCTGCTGGGCGTTGTGGACATCACGGGCAAAGCCAGTGCCGTGGCGCCCCACACGCTGTCGCTCGTCGAGGCAACCGTCGCTGCCGCGCAGGCGCAGCTCCGTGTTGAGCGGCTGCAGCTGGCGGCCACCCTTGCCAGCCGGCCGGCCCGACGGCGGAACGCCAGTTCGGCGGCCAGATCGGATTCGGCGCGGGCCGGGGGAGCGGGCGGCGCGAAGGAAGGCAGCCTGTACCGCAACAGCCTGCAGCTTCTGGGCCGCGACCAGGCGTTGCTCAGCATCGAAGGCAAAACGGTGGCGCTGTCCGCCCGGCACAGTGAAATCCTCGCCCTGCTCAGCACCCACCCGGACGGGCTGAGCGCCGAGGAGCTCAGTGTCCTGCTCTACCCGGGCGACGGCCCCACCATGACGCTCCGCGCGGAAATGGTCCGGCTGCGCAAGATCCTCCAGCAGCTCAACCCGGCCGCCGTCCCCGAATCCAGGCCATACAAACTCACCATGGACCTGGTCCCGGACAGCGGTCAGGTGCTGAACTGCCTGCAGCGCGGCGCCCACCGCATTGCGCTGGAAATCTACCGCGGCGCGGTGCTGCCGCGCTCCGAAGCGCCGGGCATCATCGACCTCCGCGACAGGGTCTCCTCGCTCATGCGCGAAGCGGTCCTGACGGACGGCAGTGCCGAGACGCTGCTCAAGTACGCGGCCCTGCCGGAGGCGAGGGACGACGTCGACGTCCGGACCGTCGCCCTGAAGCTGCTGCCGGCGCGCTCGCCCAAGCGGGCCGCCGTCGTGGCGGACCTTGAGCGGCTGGAAGCGGAAATGAGCGCCTGACCACCAGGGCCGTGAGCTGGATCACAGCCGCGCAACCTGACTGCAACCTTCACACTCCTACGCTGAAACCAACGGCGGCCGCCATCATCAGGCGCCCACCTTTCATGCACAGCAAAGGAGCTAGCAATGACTGTTTACGCACAGCCCGGTACCGAGGGTTCGAAGGTCACGTTCAAGGACCGCTACGAGAACTGGATCGGCGGCGAGTGGGTTGCCCCCGTCAAGGGCCAGTACTTTGAGAACATCACACCCGTCACCGGCAAGGTCTTCTGTGAAGTGGCCCGCGGCACCGCGGAAGACATCGAGCTGGCCCTGGACGCCGCCCACAAGATCGCACCGTCCTGGGGCAAGACCTCCGTCGCCGAGCGCGCCGCCATCCTGAACAAGATCGCCGACCGCATCGACGAGAACCTCGAGATGCTCGCCGTCGCCGAATCCTGGGACAACGGCAAGCCCATCCGCGAAACCCTCAACGCGGACATCCCGCTCGCCGCGGACCACTTCCGCTACTTCGCCTCGGCCGTCCGCGCCCAGGAAGGCCGGCTCTCCCAGCTCGACGACGACACCACCGCCTACCACTACCACGAGCCGCTCGGCGTCGTCGGCCAGATCATCCCCTGGAACTTCCCCATCCTGATGGCCGTCTGGAAGCTTGCCCCGGCCCTCGCGGCCGGCAACGCCGTGGTCCTCAAGCCCGCAGAGCAGACGCCGTCGTCCATTCTTGTCCTGATGGAACTTATCGGCGATCTCCTGCCGGCCGGTGTCCTCAACGTGGTCAACGGCTTCGGGGTCGAGGCCGGCAAGCCGCTCGCTTCCAGCCCCCGTATCCGCAAGATCGCCTTCACCGGCGAAACCTCCACGGGACGCCTGATCAGCCAGTACGCCAGCCAGAACCTGATTCCGGTCACCTTGGAACTCGGCGGCAAGAGCCCGAACATCTTCTTCAACGACGTCGCGGACACCAACGACGCGTTCTACGACAAGGCGCAGGAGGGCTTCGCGCTCTTCGCCTTCAACCAGGGTGAAGTCTGCACCTGCCCGTCCCGCGCCCTGGTCCAGGAGGACATCTACGATTCCTTCATGGCCGACGCCGTGGCCCGGGTGGAGAAAATCATCCAGGGAAACCCGCTGGACACCGAAACCCAGCTTGGCGCCCAGGCCTCCAATGACCAGCTGGAAAAGATCCTCTCCTACATCGACATCGGCAAGCAGGAAGGCGCCAAGGTGCTCACCGGCGGTGCCCGGGCGGAAATGCCCGGCGACCTGGCCGGCGGCTACTACGTCCAGCCGACCATCTTCGAAGGCCACAACAAGATGCGGATCTTCCAGGAGGAGATCTTCGGCCCTGTTGTTTCCGTGACCCGCTTCAGCGACTACAACGACGCCATGGGCATCGCCAACGACACCCTCTACGGGCTTGGCGCCGGCGTCTGGTCGCGGAACGGCAACGTCGCTTACCGTGCGGGCCGCGAGATCCAGGCCGGCCGCGTCTGGGTCAACAACTACCACGCCTACCCGGCCGGCGCTGCGTTCGGCGGGTACAAGTCCTCCGGCATCGGACGTGAAAACCACTCCATGATGCTGGACCACTACCAGCAGACCAAGAACCTCCTGGTCAGCTACAACGAGAACAAGCTCGGCTTCTTCTAAGCCGCCCTTAGCCCGGGCGGGGACGGATCAGCAGTGGTCCGTCCCCGCCTGCACCGTCCTGGCCACCCCTCAGGACGGCAGCACCACCTCCACCGCACCATCGCTTTATCTACGCAAGGATTTCGCCAATGACGACGACAATGCAAGCAGCAGTAGTAACCGAATTCGGCAAGGATCTTCAGATCCAGACCCTCCCCATTCCCACCCCGGGCCGGGGTGAGGCGCTGGTCAAGGTCATCACCACCGGCGTCTGCCACACAGACCTCCACGCAGCAGCGGGCGACTGGCCGGTCAAGCCGACACCGCCGTTCATCCCCGGCCACGAAGGCGTGGGCGAAGTGGTTGCCCTGGGCGAAGGTGTCACCGACCTCGCCGTCGGCGACCTCGTCGGCAACGCCTGGCTCTGGTCCGCCTGCGGCGACTGCCAGTACTGCCGCACCGGCTGGGAGACACTCTGCGAAGTACAGAAGAACGCCGGCTACAGCGTGGACGGCTCGTTCGGGGAGTACATGCTCGTGGACACGCGCTTTGCCGCACGCATCCCGGCGGGCTCGGACCCCGTTGAAGTCGCACCGGTGCTTTGCGCCGGCGTCACGGTCTACAAGGGCCTGAAGATGACCGAAGCCAGGCCCGGACAGTGGGTCACCATCTCCGGTATCGGCGGACTCGGGCACATTGCCGTCCAGTACGCGGTTGCCATGGGACTGCGGGTTGCTGCCGTGGACATCGCGGACGACAAACTCGCCCTGGCCAAGAAGCACGGCGCCGAGCTCACCGTCAACGCGCTGCACGAAGATCCCGTCGAAGTCATCCAACGTGAAACCGGCGGTTGCCATGGAGTCCTGGTCACCGCAGTACACCCGTCTGCTTTTGGCCAGGCGATCGGCATGGCCCGCCGCGGCGGGACGATTGTGTTCAACGGCCTGCCGCCGGGCGACTTCCCGGCACCGATCTTCGAGATTGTGCTCAAGGGCCTGACCGTCCGCGGCTCGATCGTGGGGACCCGGCAGGACCTGGAGGAAGCCCTCGAGTTCTACGCGGAGGGCAAGATCCACCCCACGGTCTCCACCCGGGAGCTTTCCGAGGTCAACGCCGTTCTTGACGAGATGAAGCACGCCAAGATCGACGGCCGCGTCGTTATCAAGTACTGATGATGGGGGCGAGGCTTGACGCGGCGGTGACGCTGCCCGGGGAGGACATCTCCCGCGTGGCTCTCACCGCCGAGGCCCTGGGACTGCTCAGGAAGTTGTGGGGGCAGCACGGGCCCCTGATGTTCCACCAGTCCGGCGGCTGCTGCGACGGGTCCTCGCCTATGTGTTATCCGGCCGGGGAGTTCATCACCGCGGAAGCGGACGTCCTCCTGGGGCTGTTCGACATCGCCGACGGCCTGGATCCGCAGCCTCTCGAGTTCTGGATGTCCAGGGAGCAGTTCAACTACTGGAGCCACACCCATCTGACCGTGGACGTGGTCCAGGGCCGGGGGAGCGGGTTCTCGGTTGAGTCGCCGGAAGGCAAACGGTTCCTGATCCGGTCAAAGCTGATGGACTGGCCGGTCTAGTCGGTTCGATGCTTTAGCCTTGAGGCCCTCCAAAAGGAGGGCCTCAAGGTGTTTTTCGCAATTAACTTCGGCACTATGGGTGTCTCACGATGCGGGACGGTTGGAAGCGTCCAGTGGCTGGACAGTAAAGTTGGTAAGTCTGTTTCCATCCCCTATCAGGATTGTGGATCTCCTTATGAACCTTCTCCGGACCAAATCCATCGAGCAGTCCATCGCCGACGCCGATGAACCCGGACGCAAGCTCAAGCGGTCGCTCAGCAGCTGGGACCTGATGATCATGGGTGTCGCCGTCGCTGTCGGCGCCGGCATTTTCTCGGTCGGCGCCAAGGCTGCGGCCAACTTCTCCGGCCCCGCCGTGACGTTGTCCTTCGCCATTGCCGCCGTGACGTGTGCCCTGGCCATCATGTGCTACGCCGAGTTCGCCACCGCCATTCCGGTCGCCGGGTCGGCCTACGTCTTTACGTACGCCACCATGGGCGAGCTGCTGGCGTGGATCATCGGCTGGAACCTGATCCTGGAACTTTTCACCGCCGCGGCAGTGATCGCCAAGTACTGGGGCATCTACCTCAGCAAGGTGTTTGCGCTGATGGGGGCCGACGTGCCGCCCGCACTGTCTCTTGGCGGCGTGGACCTCTACTGGGGCGCGTTCCTGATCGTTGCCGTCTTCACCGTCCTCCTGGTGCTGGGCACCAAGCTCTCCGCCCGTGTGGGCAACGTCTTCACCCTGATCAAGATCGCCGTTGTGCTGTTTGTGATCGTGGTGGGCTTCACGTACGTGAAGTTCGAAAACTACACGCCGTTCGTGCCCGCCGCGGAACCCACCGCCGGTGGCTCCGCGGATGTCCTGAAGCAGTCGTTCTTCGGCTTCCTCACCGGTGCCGCGCCCGCCCAGTACGGCACGCTCGGCATCTTCGCCGGCGCCGCGCTGGTGTTCTTCGCCTTCATCGGCTTTGACGTCGTGGCCACGTCCGCGGAGGAAGTCAAGAACCCGCAGAAGACCCTGCCGCGCGGCATCTTCGGCGGCCTGGCCGTGGTGACGCTGCTCTACATCCTGGTGTCCCTCGCGCTCACCGGCATGGTGTCCTACACGGACCTCGCGGCAGCCGAGACACCCACCCTCACCACCGCCTTCGAGGCCGTCGGCAACACCACCGCGGCCAAGGTCATCGCCTTCGGCTCCCTGATCGGCCTCACCACCGTCATCATGGTGCTGCTGATGGGGCTGTCCCGCGTAGTGCTGGCCATGAGCCGCGACGGACTGCTGCCCCGCGCGCTGTCCAAGACCAGCGAAAAGCGTTCGACGCCGGTCCGCCTCCAGATCATCTGCGGCGCCGCCGTAGCACTTGTGGCCGGCCTGACCAACGTTGACCTGCTGGAAGAAATGATCAACATCGGCACGCTGTCGGCGTTTGTTGTAGTGAGCCTGGGCATCCTGGTGCTGCGCAAAAAGCGCCCGGACCTGAAGCCGTCCTTCCGCGTCCCGTTCGGCAAGGTCCTCCCGGTGGTTTCGGCCGTCCTGTGCCTGTACCTGATGACGAACCTCGCCGTGGAGACGTGGATCTTCTTCGCCGGCTGGCTGGTCATCGGCGTCGTGATCTACTTCGCCTACGGCCAGCGTCACTCCCGCCTGAACGAAAAGTTCGCCGAGGCCAAGTCCGCCGTGGACGCCACGGATTCCGGCGCGGACGCCCGCCTTGCCGGCAGTGAGGCCCCAGCCCGCGACGAGGCACTCACCCGCCCGTAACCCCGCACCCCCGCAGCTGCCAAGGCTGCAAATAAGACAGAGGCACCCGTCCACCCCATTGGTGGCAGGGTGCCTCTGCCGTTTAACCCGCCTTTGTGATCTGGCCGATAACACCTATATAGTCGTGCTTGGAGTTTTCGGGATGCCGTCCCGATAATCGGAAACGTGCTTCGGCACCAAAGAGAAATGGTGAACTGTGGCTGAGAACGATGTTGTTCGCAGTAAGTCGGCGGTCCTGGACCCCGAAGGCAATGAAGTGGCCCCCGGGGCCACTGACAAGGCGCCCGTCCGCAGGGCCGCATGGGCCGGCCTGATCGGCACCGCGCTCGAACAGTACGACTTTGTGATCTACGGAACCGCATCGGCGATCATCTTCAACAAGATCTTCTTCCCGAACATCGACCCCGCCATCGGTATCATCGCCGCGTTCGGTGCCTACGCCGTCGGCTTCGGGGCACGCCCCCTCGGCGGCCTCTTCTTCTCCAAGTACGGTGACCGGCTGGGACGCAAGTGGGTGCTGGTTGCCACGCTCTTCCTGATGGGCATCGCCACGTTCGCCATAGGCCTGCTGCCCACCTACGAGCAGGCGGGCATCTGGGCCCCCGTGCTGCTGGTTGCCTGCCGCTTCCTCCAGGGATTCGGTGCCGGCGCCGAACAGGCCGGCGGCGTGGTCCTGGTGGCGGAAACTGCGCCGAAGGGCAGCCGCGGACGCTACGCCTCGCTCGTCTTCGTTGGTGCCGCCGCCGGCACCGCGATGGGCGCCGTCGTCTGGATCCTGGTGCAGATGATGCCCCGCGAAGCCCTGGAAGCCTACGGCTGGCGGCTTGTGTTCTTCTCGTCGATCTTCGTCACCATCGCCGCCTACGTGATCCGCCGCAAGCTGAAGGAATCACCGGTCTTTGAGGAAAAGAAGGAAGAGATCGCCGGCGCCGTCCGCGCCACTCCCGTGTCCGACGTCGTCAAGAACGGCCGTGCGGGCCTGTTCCGGGTCTTCTTTATGAACGTGGGCGCCAACGCGCACTCGTACATCTTCCAGGTCTTCCTGGGCTCCTACCTGATCACGCAGCTCAAGATTGACGCGACGTTCATTCCCAAGGTCCTGCTCGTGGGCGCGCTCTTCGCCTGCGTCTCGGCCTACGCCTTCGGCACCCTCTCCGACCGCTTCGGCCGCCGCCGGATGTACCTCATCATCACGGCGTTCCTGTTTGTCTTCCCCGTCCCGGCCTTCCTGCTGCTGAACACCGGAAACCTGTTCCTGATCTCGCTGGTGATCGTGCTCGGCTTCATCTTCGCCGCGCAGGGATCCGTGGGCGTCCAGGCAGCGTACTTCCCCGAGCTCTTCGGTTCCCGGTACCGCTACGCCGGCGTCGCGCTTGGCCGGGAATTCTCCTCCGTCTTCGGCGGCGGCATCGCACCGCTCATCTGCTCGGCGCTGGTCACCGCGTTCAGCGGCTCCTGGATCCCGGTCGCCATCTACATGATGGCCATGATGGGCATCAGCCTGGTCACCACCATCAAAGCCCCCGAAACCGTCGATCGTGACCTGCTCACAGAAGAGGACGCCAAGTAATGCCAGCCACGCCCACCCGCATCGTTATCACCGACTGCGACCACGACTCCATCGCCATCGAGCAGGCCGTCGCCGACGCCGCCGGCGTGGACCTGGTCCTTGCCCAGTGCCGGACCGAGGAGGACGTTATTGCCGCCGCTGCCACCGCCGACGCCATCGTGGTCCAGTACGCCCCCATCACGGACCGCGTCCTCGCGGCCCTGCCGCAGCTGAAGGCGATCGGCAGGTACGGCGTGGGCGTGGACACCCTCGACGTCGAGGCGGCCACCGCCCGCGGCGTCGCCGTCTGCAACGTGCCGGACTACGGCACCGAGGATGTCAGCGACCACGCCATTGCCCTGGCCGTCAGCCTGGCCCGCGGAATCACCCGGCTGGACCGCGGCATGCGCCGCGGGGAACACTCGCTGCTCCCGGTCCAGCCCCTGCACCGGATATCCACCAGGGTGTTCGGCGTGGTGGGTCTGGGTCTGATCGGCGCGGCCACCGCACGCAAGGCCAAGGGCCTGGGCTACACGGTGATCGGATCTGACCCGCTAGCGGAAATCGGTACGACGACGGCGGATGGCGTCGCCGTCGTCGGGTTTGAGGAAGTGATTTCCCGCGCAGACGTGGTCTCCCTCCACGTTCCGCTCAACTCCCACACGCATCACCTGATCAACGCCGGTGTGCTAGCGCAGATGAAACGTGGCGCCGTGCTGGTCAACACCTGCCGCGGGGGAGTGGTGGACACCGCTGCGGTTGCCGACGCCCTGGCAAGCGGCCAGCTCTACGGTGCCGGGCTGGACGTCTTTGAAGAAGAACCCCTGGCCCTGACCAGCCCGCTGATCGGCTGCGAAAACGCCGTGCTGACACCGCACGCTGCCTGGTACAGCGAGGAATCCTATGCGGAACTGAAACGCCGCACCGTCGAAAACGTCATCGAGGTCTGCGCCGGACGCATGCCGCGCAACGTGATGAACGCAGGAGTGCTGGTATGAGCGCCGCACTCCTGAACAGCACCATGCGCGCCGCTGTGTGGACGGCGCCGGACACGATCGAACCGCGGCAGTTGCCCGTTCCTGAAATCCCCTCAGGCTGGGCCCTGGTCCGGACGGAAATGACCGGCCTGTGCGGCTCCGACTTTTCCATCCTGCACGGAACGCACCCCCGCGCCGAGGCTCCCCTGGTCATGGGCCACGAGATCACCGGCATCGTGGAGGTCGCGGCGGCGACCGGCCCGGCGGCGGGCACCCGGGTCACCGTGGAGCCCCTCATCCACTGCGGCGAATGCCACCCGTGCAGCGGCGGGGACACCCACGTCTGCCGGGCGCTGAAACTGTACGGGATCGACGTCGCCGGCTCCCTCGCCGAGTACGTGGCACTGCCTGCCTCCGCGCTCATCCCGGTCAGCAACGCCGTGCCCCTCCAGGAGGCCGCCCTCGCCGAACCCCTGGCTGTGGCCGTCCACGCGGTATCCCGGGCCGGCCTGGCCGGCGGCGAGCGGGTGGTGATCTTCGGCGCCGGGCCCATCGGCATCCTGACAGCCCTGGTGGCACGCCACCAGGGAGCCGGCAGCGTCCTTATTTCGGAGCCGTCAGAGGCTCGCCGCCAGGTGGCCGAGGAACTGGGCTTCGCCACGGTGGCACCCGGGGACGACCCTATTCAGGCCATCCTTGCCGCCACGGGCGGGGACGGCGCGGACATCGTCTTTGACTCCGCCGCCCACCCCTCGGTCGCGGCGATGCTGCCCCGGGCCGTCCGCGTGCGCGGCACCATCGTCCTCGTAGGCGTCTACAAAAAGCCCGTCGAACTCGACCTCCAGGCCCTGACGTTCGCCGAGAACACCGTGGTGGGCGTCCGGGTCTACACCAGGGCGGCCGTGGAACGCGCGGTGGAACTCATCGAAAGCCGTGAGCTGGGGCTGGACCGCATTCCCACCCAGGTGTTCGCCCTGGAGGACACCCGCCAGGCCTTTGACCAGGCGATGGCGTCCGGGCGCGTCCTCAAAGTCTTTGTCAGTCCAGCCGCGGCGCCCGCCCCGAAAACCCAGGAAAGCTCATGAACCCCACAGCAGAGAAATCGCCGTTTGACCTCAACGGCAAAACCGCAGCCGTGACCGGCGCCTCCCGCGGGATCGGCCTGGGCATTGCCCTCGGGCTGGTCAACGCCGGCGCCGGCGTTGTGGCGCTCCAGCGCGGCCCGTTGGCGCCGGAACTGGCCGCCGCTGCGGAAAAGGCAGGCGTCAGCGCCGCGGCGGTCCATGTGGACCTGGCCAGCGAGGAATCCGTTGCCGCCGCCACAGCGGAAACCCTCGCGGGACACCAGATCGACATCCTGGTCAACAACGCCGGAACCCAGATCCGGCACGACGCGACCGAGTTCCCGCTGTCCGACTTCGACCGCGTGATGGCCATCAACACCCGCGCCGTCTTCCAGCTGTGCCAGGGCTTCGGCACCCCGATGGTGGAGCGCGGTGGCGGAAAGATCATCAACATGGCTTCCCTGCTCACGTTCCAGGGCGGCCTGCGGGTTCCGGCCTACGCCGCGTCGAAGGGAGCCGTGGCGCAGCTGACCAAGGCGTTGTGCAACGAATGGGCGCCCCGCGGCGTGAACGTCAATGCGGTTGCGCCGGGCTATATCGCCACCGACATGAACGAGGCGCTGCTGGCAGACGCCCAGCGCCACGAACAGATTTCAGTCCGGATCCCGGCGGCACGCTGGGGCACCGGCGGCGACCTCGCCGGCGCCGTGGTGTTCCTGGCCTCCCCGGCCGCGGACTACATCCACGGCGTAGTACTGCCGGTCGACGGCGGGTGGCTGGCCCGATGAGCGATCGCCAGAGCCCTCCCGTTTCCGCCATCCTGCAGGCCAATCCTGTGGTGGCCGTCCTCCGCGCCCGGCATGCCCGGGAATACGCGCCGGTCATCGACGCCCTGGTCAAGGGCGGCGTCCGGTCCATCGAACTGACCCTCAGCACTGACGGCGTCTTCGACCTCCTGCCGGAGATCAAACGGCAGTTCGGCGCCGACGCGGAAATCGGCGTCGGCACCGTCACCTCCGGTGACCAGGCTGCGCAGGCGCTCGACGGCGGCGCGGACTACCTGGTGACGCCCGCCATGGTGACGGACGTGATCCACGCTGCGGTTGCGGCCGGCGTTCCGGTGTTCCCCGGCGGGCTGACGCCCACCGAACTGCTGACCGGCATGCAGGCGGGGGCAACCGCCGTGAAGCTGTTCCCCGCCTCCACTGTGGGCCCCAGCTACATCGGACAGCTGCGAGGGCCCTTCCCGGACATGCGGGTCATTCCGTCCGGTGGCATCGGCATCGATGACGCCGCGGACTGGATCGCCGCAGGGGCGCTTGCCGTCAGCCTGGGCGGCCCGCTGCTCCGTGATGCGTTCTCCGGCGGGGACCTCGCCGCCCTCACGGCCCGTGCCCGGCAGCTCAGCTCCCTGGTGGCGGACGCCGTCCAGGCGAGGGGTGCCCGGTGACCTTTACCGACGTCGTGACCCTCGGCGAAACGATGGGCCTGATGAAGGCCGAGACGCCCGGCCCGCTGGCCCAGGTGTCCTCGCTCAGCCTGGGCATGGGCGGCTCCGAGAGCAACTTTGCCATCGCGCTGCGGCGCCTGGGCACGTCGGTGACCTGGGTGGGACGCGTCGGCAACGACAGCCTCGGTGAACTCGTCCTGCGTGAGCTCGCGGCCGAGGGCATCGTGGTTGACCCGCTGCGTGACGAGTCGGCGCCCACCGGCCTCATGATCAAAGAGCGGCGCACCATGGACCAGCTCAAGGTCTGGTACTACCGGGCCGGCAGCGCCGGCTCCCGGCTGTCTCCGGAGGACATCCCGGCCGAGCGGATTGCCAACGCCCGGCTGCTGCACCTCACGGGCATCACGCCCGCACTTTCGGCGGAGGCAGCGCGGGCGGCGCAATATGCGCTGGACGTTGCCCGTGAAGCAGGCGTCCTGGTCTCGTTCGACCTCAACTACCGCGCCGCGCTGTGGTCCGCCGACGACGCCGCTGACGTCTTCCGGAACTTCATTGCCCAGGCGGACATCGTGTTCGCCGGGGACGACGAAGCCGCCATCGCGGTAGGAAAATCGGATGATTCGCTGGAGCTGGCCCGCCGGGTCGCCGCCCTCGGGCCGGGCCAGGCTGTCATCAAGCGGGGAGCCGCAGGCTGTGCCGCCGTGATCGATGGAGTGGAATACGTGCAGGACGCCGTCCGCGTCAACGCCATCGACACCGTGGGGGCCGGCGATGCCTTTGTGGCGGGCTACATCTCGGACCTCTTGGCCGGGGCCCCGGTGCAGGAGCGGCTGCTGACCGCGGTCCGGACGGGAGCCTTTGCCTGCCTGGTGCCCGGCGACTGGGAAGGCATGCCGCGCCGGCACGAGCTGGCCATGCTGGACGCCACGGAACCGGTGGCACGCTGAGCATCCTGTAAAGGGGCCGGCGGGAAAGGGCCTGGATCGGCGCGTGGTCGTCTAGACCCAGGCCCTTTCAAATCCTGGCGGCAGGCAGCGGCTGAGCTCAGGCTGCACGTCCTGGAGCAGCGCCACGAGTGATTGAATCCGTTCCGGCGTCATGTGGACGCTGGGGGCTGAGATGGAGACAGCGGCCGCGACCCTGCCGAGCAGGTCCGGGATGGCGATGGCAACACAGGTGATGCCGAGTTCGTTCTCCTGGTCATCCAGCGCGTAGCCGTCCGCCCGGGCTTGATCCAGCACCGCCCGGAACGCGTCAACATCCTGGATGGAGCGTGGGGTGGCGATCGCCGCCGTATCGAAGGCGCGGACGGCCTCGTCATTTCCATACTGGGCTGCCAGCAGGGCCTTGCCCATGGCGGTGTTCTGCGCCCGCAGCCGTGCCCCGGGGCGGGACGCCATTTCAATGCCGCGATGGCCGCGGGCCTTGGCCAGGTACAGGACATCGTCGCCGCTGAGGATGCCCAGGTGCGTGGTGTCCTGCGTGGTCTTGGCGATCCCGGCGAGGATGGTCTGCACGGTGTCGGGAAGGCTGATCTTTGCCTCCGCCTTGGTGCCGAGCTCCAGCAGTTTGATGCCCAGGTGGTAACTGTGGTCCGGCTGCTGGCTGAGGTACCGGCCCGCCACGAGTGTGGTCAGCATGCGGTGGGTCGCCGAGCGGCTGAGTCCCGAGGCCTGAGTGATGTCTTCTAGCCGGTGGGCGCCCGCAGCCACGTGGTCGAGCAGGCTGAGTCCGCGCTCCAGCGTGCGGGCCCCTGCGGGATTAGCTTCCATGCCCCCAATTATCCCACGTATAGGGAGCTATCCCATCTACAGGAAGTACGGCGTCACGGGGCAGCATGCCGGCCCACCCAGTCCACCAGGGGCCGCAGCTTGTCCCACAGCGCCTCGATTTCCTGCACTGCCGCCGGCGAATCCAGCCACTCCGGCTGGCCCAGTTCGATGCCGGCGGACAGCGACTTGTGCTTCAGCAGCTCCGCCCGGGGATGGTCCTTGTCGAAACCGCGCGGCACGGTCTTGAGTTTTTCGCCCTCCACGGCAAAGCCCGCGGCAGCCACGGTTTCCACGATGTGCCGCAGCGCTTCGCCGGTCCCGGACGCATCCACGGAGTTCCGGAAGCGGGCCAGCTGGGCCGGCGTGCTGGTGTGGCAGCCGCCGCCCACCAGCAGCCCGTCGGCGCTCACCTGGACGTAATACCCCACGCCTTCCTGAGACGATGCGAACGCTCCCTGGGCAGTCTTGTAGGGCGATTTGTCCTGGGAGAACCTGATGTCCCGGTTGGGCCGGAAGATCTTGCCCGGCCCGAACCGCGGCTCCAGTTCGGCCAGCAGGGCGGTGACCGGATCCCGGACCAGCGTGTTGTAGCTGTCCTTGTGCTCCAGCCACCACTCCCGGTTGTTGTTGTGCTCAAGTTCGGCATAGAACGCGAATGCCCCTGCAGGGATGCCCTGGAATGTACTCATGCAGTGATCCTAGGGACCACCGGGCAGCCCGGCCAGAGCGGCAGGCTCCTATGTGGAAACAAGAGCTATGTGGAAACAAGAGCTGTGTGGAAACTAGAGCTGTGTGGAAACAAGACCGCCCCGCCACGGAAACCGTGACGGGGCGGACGTTGCACCACAGGGGCAGAGGAACTAGCCGATCTTGTTGGCAGCCTCGGCGTCGGAGTCAGTGGAGCCCGCACCCAGGTTGGCGCGCAGCTTGGCGCCGAGTTCGGCGTCCACGTTGGTCCAGTACTGGATGGCGCGTTCCTTGATCTCGGCGTTCTTCACGCCGCCCACCGCACCGGTGATGGTGTCCAGCAGACGGGCCTTGGCGCCGTCGTCGAACACCTCGCGGTACAGGGTGCCGGCCTGGCCGAAGTCGCCGTCCTCGGCGTGCAGGGAGTGCGCGGAGAGCGTGAGCTCGCCGTCGTTCTCCCAGCCGCCGGCCGGGGAAGCCGGCTCAACGGCTGCAGGGCCGTTGAAGGAGTTGGGGGCGTAAACCGGTACGGACGGGGCGTTGAAGTGGTAACGCCCGGCGCCGTCCTGGCTGTAGTTGTTGACCTGGTTCTTCGGCTGGTTCACCGGGATCTGCGCGTGGTTGGTGCCCACGCGGTAGCGGTGTGCGTCGGCGTAGGAGAAGATGCGGGCCTGCAGCATCTTGTCCGGGGAGGCGGCGATGCCCGGCACGAAGTTCGACGGCGCGAAGGTGGCCTGCTCGATCTGCGCGAAGTAGTTCTCCGGGTTCTTGTTCAGCTCCATGGTGCCCACGTGGATCAGCGGGTAGTCCGAGTGCGGCCACACCTTGGTGAGGTCGAACGGGTTGAAGCGGTAGCCCTTGGCGTCTTCGTACGGCATGACCTGGACGTGCAGTTCCCAGGACGGGAAGTTGCCCTCGGCGATGTTGTCCTGCAGGTCGCGGATGTAGAAGTCCGCGTCCGAGCCGGCCAGCTCTTCAGCCTGGTCGCCGGAGATGGTCTTGACGCCCTGGTTGGACTTGAAGTGGTACTTGACCCAGAAGCGCTCGCCCTCGGCATTGATCCACTGGTAGGTGTGCGAGCCGTAGCCCTGCATTTCACGCCAGGACGCCGGCAGGCCACGGTCACCCATAAGCCAGGTCACCTGGTGCGCGGATTCCGGGGACAGGGTCCAGAAGTCCCACTGCATGTCCGCATCGCGCAGGTGCGTGCCCGGGAGGCGCTTCTGCGAGTGGATGAAGTCCGGGAACTTGATGCCGTCGCGGATGAAGAAGACGGGGGTGTTGTTGCCCACGAGGTCGTAGTTGCCCTCGGAGGTGTAGAACTTGACGGCGAAACCGCGGGGGTCGCGCCAGGTGTCCGGGGAGCCGGCCTCGCCGGCGACCGAGGAGAAACGGATCAGCATCTCGGTCTCAACACCCGGCTGCAGGAACGCGGCCTTCGTGTACTTGGAGATGTCCGAGGTGGCCTTGAACGTACCGAACGCGCCGCCGCCCTTGGCGTGCACTACGCGCTCCGGCACGCGCTCGCGGTTGAACTGGGCGAGCTTTTCGATCAGGTAGTGATCCGTGAGGATGATGGCGCCGTCGGCGCCGACGGACTGTGCGTGCGCGTCGGAAGTGACGGGCGCGCCGGACTGGGTTGTAGAGATGTTCGCAGTCATTTTTCTCCTATTTCTCGATTACTTGGGACGTACTAGAAGGAAGTTTTTGGGACGCCTGGCAGTCCTGGCAGATGCCCTGGTACATCACATCGGCGATCTGGATGGTCATCGGCTTGGAGTTCTCATCCCAGTGCGGCGTGAGGCAGGGCGCGTGCCCGACGGCGCACTCGACGTCCTCCACGCGGCCGCAGCTGATGCAGATGGCGTGGTGGTGGTTGTCACCGACGCGGGTCTCGTACAGGGCGGGGGAATGCGGCGGCTCGAAGCGGCGCAGCATGTGCAGATCGGTCAGGTCGCCGAGGACCACGTATACCGATTGCGCGGTCAGCTCCGGAAGTTCGGTGCGCGCGGCAGCCAGGATGCTCTCCGCGGGGGAGTGCGGATGGTGTTCGACGGCGGTCAGCACGGCGAGCCGCTGTTTGGTCACCCGGCGGCCGTGGGCACGCAGGGCGGCAGCCCATGCATCGTGGCCGCCAAAGTGTTCCGTCATGCTTCTATTGAAGCACTTATTATGAGTCGATCACAATAAGGCTTGGCTTACCTTCGGCAGGTCCAGGAATTCCTGCATGGGGTTGCGGGATTCTCCTGCCGAGCGGCCCATGGCATGGACTTCCAGGCCGCCGGGTCCGGGTTCCGGCACCACGCAGCTCAGCCCGGTCACGCCGGGGCGGGCTGCCAGGCCCTCGACGGCGGCGGCCAGCGCCAGCAGGTGGCCGGGTGTCAGGCCGGGACCGCCCGGCGCCGGCGGCAACGCCGGCGCGAGCACCGTGTGGTGCGCGCCGGCCTTGAAATTCGGAGTCCTGGCAGTGAGTTCCGGGAGGGTGCCTTCCACCGGCGGGACGGGCTCCGCCGGGCGCGCAACAGCCAGCCGGCGCAGGGCGGTGCGGAGGCCGCCGTCGTACTCGCTAAGTTCTTCCGCTGCGGCCGGCACGCGGCGCTGAACGGGCAGGCGCAGCTGTTCGCCGGGCGTGACCGGCTCGGCGTCCCAGCGCCCGAAGACGTGGAACGTGGGCGTGGAGGATTCCGCTTCCGGTTCGCCGATGGCCGCTCCGATGGGGTGCCACTGGTGCGCAAACATAACGGTGCAGCGGCCGGCCCCCAGAACTTCGGCGAGGGCCTGCCGGACGGTGTTGTGGCAGTGCAGCCAGTCGGTGGCGGAGCGGAGATCGAACGCCATGGCCGGATTCGTGAGCCTGATCAGGAGATGGCCGGCATTCAGGGCGGTCCGGGGCCGGGCAACCTCCCAGCAAGCCGAGGCAAAAAGCAGCCGCCTGGACACATGCATATGCCGACTCCTTTCCCCCGCCTGAGGATACCAAGCGTGTGACAGAACAGGACACTGCTGCGCCATTAGGGTTGCAGGGTGGGGAAACTGCTGGCCGATATCACACCGCTCCGGGAGAGCCCGGCCTTCCGCCGGCTCTGGCTGGGTTCCGCCGTCTCGGCCGTGGGGAGCCAGCTCACGCTGGTGGCCGTGAGCCTGGAGGTGTACCGGCTCACGCAGGACAGTTTCTATGTGGGACTGCTGGGTGTGTTTGCGCTGGTGCCGCTGGTGTTCGGTGGCCTGCTGGGCGGCTCCATCGCCGACTCCCACAACCGCCGCACGGTGGCGCTCCTGGCAACCTCCGTCCTGTGGCTGACCACCGGCCTGATCGCGCTGCAGTCCTGGCTGCAGCTGGGCAACGTCTGGGTCCTGTACCTCCTGGTGGCGCTGCAAAGCGGCGCCCAGGCCATCAACCAGCCGGCCCGCAGTGCCATCATCCCCACGCTTATCCGCAAGGAACTGCTTCCCGCGGCCAACGCGCTCAGCATGATGTCGTTCGGGTTGGCTTTGACGGTGGGACCCCTGCTGGCGGGGGTGCTGGTGGCGTGGGTGGGCTTCGGCTGGACCTACACCATCGACTTCATCAGCTTCGCGTTTGTGCTCTGGGCGGTCTTCAGGCTCCCGTCCATGCCGCCCTCGGGAAGCGCCGGGCGGGCCGGGATCCGGTCTGTCATCGAGGGGTTCCGGTTCCTGGGCACCCGGCCCAACCTGCGGATGACCTTCATCATCGACCTCGTGGCCATGATCCTCGCCCAGCCGCGCGCGCTGATGCCCGCCATCGGTGCGCTGATGATCGGCGGCGGCGAAACCACGGTGGGGATCCTGCTGGCCTCCAGCGCGGTGGGCGCGTTCCTGGCCGGCCTGTTTTCGGGGCCGCTCGGCCATGTCCGGTGGCAGGGGAGTGCCGTGGTGTGGTCGGTGATGGGCTGGGGCGCCTCGATTGCCGGCTTCGGCGTGGTGGTGCTCCTGGCAGGACGGACGGACGACGGCGGGGCCACGGTTTGGCTGGTCCCGGCGGCTTTGTGCTGCGCCCTGGCCGGAATCGCAGACTCCATCAGTGCCGTCTTCCGCAACACCATCCTGCAGGCCGCTGCGCCGGACCACCTGCGCGGCCGGCTCCAGGGGGTCTTCATCGTGGTGGTGGCCGGTGGGCCGCGCGTGGGTGACCTGCTGGCAGGCGGCGGGACTAAGATTCTCAGTGAGGGCTGGGTCCTGCTTCTGGGCGGGGTTTTGTGCATCGCGGTGGCCTGGCTGGCGGCACAGCTGCAGCCGGGCTTCCGAAAGTACGATGCCCGCGACCCGGTGCCATAGGGCCAGGCCTTGTTGGGGCAACTTGTCGGGGCAACCTGTCGGGGCAACTTTGTCAGGGCGACGTGGAGGAGTGGACGTGCACAAGCATTACAACGGCCTGAAAACTGCGGCGCTCTTCGGCGTCCTGTGGGCGGTGCTCCTGGGCCTGGGCGGACTGATCGGGATCAATACCCGCAGTTCAGCGCCCATCTGGATCATGGCCCTGATCGGCGTGGCCACCACCGCGTACGGCTACTGGAACAGCGACAAGATCGCCATCCGTTCCATGCAGGCCTACCCCGTCACGGAGGCCCAGGCGCCACAGCTCTACCAGATTGTCCGGGAGCTCTCCGTCCGGGCCAACCAGCCGATGCCCCGCATCTACCTCTCACCCACCATGAACCCGAACGCGTTCGCCACCGGCCGGAATCCCAAAAACGCCGCCGTGTGCTGCACCGAAGGGATCCTGCAGCTGCTGGATACCCGCGAGCTGCGCGGGGTCCTGGGCCACGAGCTGATGCACGTGTACAACCGGGACATCCTCACGTCCTCGGTGGCAGCCGCGGTGGCCGGCGTCATCACGTCCGTGGGCCAGATGCTGCTGTTCTTCGGCGGCGACCGGCGCAACTCCAACCCGCTGGCCATGCTGGCGATGGCCCTTTTGGCACCGTTTGCCGCCTCGCTCATCCAGCTGGCCATCTCCCGGACCCGCGAGTACGACGCCGACGAGGACGGTTCGCAGCTCACTGGCGATCCGCTGGCGCTCGCCTCAGCCCTGCGCAAGATTGAGCAGGGCGTGCGGATCGCGCCGCTGCCGCAGGAGCAGAAGCTGGTCAACACCTCGCACCTGATGATCGCCAACCCGTTCCGCGGCGGGGCCATGACCAAGCTGTTCGCCACGCACCCGCCGATGAAGGAGCGGATCGCCCGGCTGGAACGGATTGCCGGCCGGCCGCTTAACTGAGGCTGACTGACCGACCCGGGCGCCGCCGTCGTACTTTCACCCGGGACACGCAAAAACGCCGGCGCTGCCCGTATTCCCTCTCTGTCAGCCTGTCGTGAGACAGATTGTCTTTGCGAGAGGCAGGCGGGGTTGGGCATGACGAAATCGACTGGGAAAGTTCCGTTCCGGACTCTGGAGGAGAAGCTTTGGCTCCTGGAG
>NZ_JAKFFD010000107.1:0-20906 GCF_036675385.1 Pseudarthrobacter sp.
GGCCGAGCCGATCCCCACAGCACCAGCGGCAGTGCCACCCAGCGCGTAGGAGCCGGTCACGGACGTAACAAGCGTCAGGGCGCCGACAGTAAGCATGGCCAAGGGCAGCCGGGCGAACAGGCCAAGCGGGATAAAGCTGCGGCCTGCGAGGTGCGGGAGCCTGGCGAACCGTCCCGTGGGCGGAGCCAGCGCAGCGGAGGCCGGCGCAGCGGAGGCCGGCGCAGCGGAGGCCGGCGCAGCGGAGGCCGGCGCAGCGGAGGCCGGCGCAGTGCCAGGATGGGCAGTGCCGGGAGAGACAGTGTCAGAAGAAAGCGGCGCTTCCAGGGAAGCGGGCAGGGAGGACATTGTTGAAGAATTCAAGGTTCCGGGCTCGTTCAGTAATGCGCATCGTCCCTCCTCCCGATGCGCGCGACCCGGTAACTATCCGATTATAGAGGCCGGCTGGGGCCATTCCAGCCCGGCATGGCCGCCGTCACACCAGCGCTTCGGCGGCGTCGGAAATGCGGAGCGTGGAACCGTTCCGGCCCTTGAGGACCTGGAGCTGGGTTCCGATACGCTGTTTCATTTCCCCCACATGACTGACGAGACCCACAACGCGCCCGCCGTCGCGAAGGCCTTCGAGGGCGTCCATCACCTGTTCCAGGGATTGTTCGTCGAGGCTGCCGAAACCCTCGTCCACAAAGAGCGTCTCGATCTGGATGCCGCCGGACTCCTGCTGCACAACATCTGCCAACCCCAGGGCGAGTGAGAGGGACGCCATAAAGGACTCGCCGCCGGAAAGGGTGGAGGTATCCCGGCGGTGCCCGGTCCACTGGTCCACGACTTCAAGGCCCAACCCGGATTTCGCGCCCCGCGCGGCCTTGGCGTCTGAATGCTGGAGCAGGTAGCGGCCATCGCTCATGGCCACCAGGCGTTCGGAAGCAGCCAACGCCACCTGTTCAAGCCGTGCCGCGAGGACGTAGCTGTTCAGGCTCATGCGGTACGTGTTGTCTCCTCGGCCTGCGGCGGTATCAGCAAGGGCTGTCAGCAGCCGGGCGCGTTCCCGCGGAACCCGCCCGGAACCGGCAAGCCGTTCGTAGTCATTGCGGACAGCGGCCAGCGATTCCACACAGCGCACGGCCATACCGGCGGCGAGATCGGCGGCGCGTGCCTCCTGCCCGGCCTGCTCCGCGGCGGTTTGCAGCTCCGCAATGAGGGCTTCATCCACCGCTGGATGTGCTGCTTCTTCCGTCAGTGCCAGCAGCAGATCCTCGGATGCGAACAGCTCGGCAATCCGCGCCTGTTCGTCGTGGCCTGCCCGGACCTCAGCCAGCAGGGCGTCGGCGTCGGTGGCCGACAGCAGCTGAGCCCGGGCTTCAACGTCAGAACTGAAACCAGCCTCCGGCAACGCCAGGTCAAGCTGGATCCGCGCTTCCTCGGCCCTGGACCTGGCCCTGCTGAGCAAGGCCTGGGCCTCCACGGCCTTCTCCAGTGTGGCAGCAGCGTCCTGCAGCGACCGCAGCCGGTGTGTGAGGCTGCGGTGGCCGCCACGCAGGGCGGAGAGCGCCTCGTCAAGCGACGCCAGCTGGTCCACCAGCCCCGACAATTCAACGGCGACCTGCGCGAGTTCGGATGCCGCTCTGTGCCTGGCGGAATCCGCTGCGGTAAATCTGGTTTCGGCTGCCTCAAGCTGCTGCCGGAGGTCAGCGAGGTTTTTCACCGCCAGCTGCGACTCTCCGGCGGCGGTGCGGGCTGTCTCGAACGCCGCAAGCGCTTCCTCTTCGGGGGTGTCCCCGCCCTGGCCTTCAAGAACGGCCATCAACTGGTTCGCGTCGCCCAACTCACGGGCCCGCGCTGCCAGGTCTTTCTCCGCAGACTCATGGTCGTGCTGGGCGGCTTCCTCGGCCTGGCTGAGGCCCAGCGCTGACGCTGCAGCCACCGCGGGAGCCGGGTGGTCCGCACTGCCGCAAACCGGGCAGGCTTCCCCCTCGGCCAGCTGGGCGGCGAGTTCGGCGGCGGCGTTGGCGAGTCTTTCCTCGCGCAGGTCCAGCCAGCGGAGTTTCTTCTCGAGCTGGATCTCCCGGGACGCCGAGTGGCGCTCGGTGGCGAGCGCCTGCGCCGCACGGGCAGCCGCGTAGCGCCGGACAACGTCAAGAAGTTCCTCGGCCGCAGCGGCTTCCTTGGCATGCATGATCGCGGCTGAGGCCAGTTCCGCCAACGGCTCCAGGCGTGCCGTCAGGGTTTCCTGCTCCGTGCGGAGGGCCTGCAGCGAAACGCCCAGGTCAATGTCCTTTTGGGTGAGTTCCTTCTGCTTCGTGCTGAGTGCGGCACGCGTGGCAACGAGCGAATGGAGGCGTTCTTCGTCCGGCAGCCTGGCCTCCACCACGGCCAGCAGGGACCGGAGACGGCTCAGCTCACCGTCGATGTCAAGGGCCCCCGCAGCGGAGAGCCCGCCATCGGAGTGGTCCGCATCCAAGGCGCCAAGGTCCAGCTGGTCCAGTTCGGGGTCTTCATCCGCCGCCATGCGCAGCAGTGTGATGGCGGATTCCATGGCTCCCGCCGCGTGCCGGACCTGGGTCTGGCTGGACTGGACTGCTTGCAGCTGGCCCGAGAGCACCTCGGCGCGGCGGTGCTGTTCGAGGCGGGCGGCATAGACCTCCAGTGACGGCAGGGTTGCCTCTGCGGCTGCTTTCCGGGCCTCGGCGGCTGCCAGTTTGCGGTGCCGTTCCCGCCGCGCGGACTCGCTCTCCAGCCGGCCGGAGGTGTGCCTGCTGACAACTGCTGCGGCCTCCGCCGCGGCAGCCAGTTCCCCTGCGCGGTGGGCCACTGATTCCTGCAGCCATTCGATCCGGGCAGAAGATTCCTCCTGGGGAGGAGCTGCGGAATCGTCAATGGCCAGCGCAGCGGCCTCGGCTTCCGCCCGCGCCGCCAGCAGCTCAAGCTCCGCGTTCAGCCGGGCAACATCGTTCCGCGCGGCCTGTGCCTGCGCCGCCAATTCCTGTTCCAGGGCCTCGAACCGCTGGGTGCCGAAGAGCTTCTGCAGCAGTTCCAGGCGATCGGCTGCCTTGGACCGCAGGAAGGCGGCAAAATCGCCCTGCGGCAGCATCACCACGCGCGTGAACTGTTCCCGGTCCATTCCCAGCAGGGCGGTGATTTCAGCGCCGGCTTCGTCATTGCGTCCGGATCGCTCAGTCCACGTTCCGCTGATGCGTTCCCGGAGGAGCGTTTTGGCCTGCTGTGTGGTGAAGCCGTTCTTCCCCCGGGCACTGGGTTTATCCCAGGCCGGCGACCTGGTGACTTCGAAGTGGCGGCCCTGGGCGGAAAACTCGCAGGTTACCGCCGGTTCGAGCGACGGCTCGGCATGATCGCTGCGCAGGCGCTTACCATCCTGGCGCGCCCCGGGCACGGATCCGTACAGCGCAAAGCAGACGGCGTCCAGCACGCTGGTCTTCCCTGCCCCCGTAGGCCCGTTAAGGAGGAAGAGTCCGTGTGCGCTCAACCTGTCGAAGTCGATTTCCTCGGTACCCGCAAAGGGCCCGAAGGCGGAGATGGCAAGGCGGTGGATCCTCATAGCGATGCCTCCGTCAGGCGTACGTTATCCAGCGCCGCGGCGATGGCCGACCGCTCGGCGTCGTCCGCGTCCCGCCCCCGCACATGATCGAGGAATCCGCAGCAGAGCGAGAGATCATCCTGGGCTTCGGCGAGCCGGCTGCTGTAACTCTTGGACGCCTTGACGGCGCCGCCCTGCGGATCAAAGCCGAGGACCAGCGTGTCCGGAAAACGGGCCCGCAGCCGCTCCATGGCCTGCGGCGGCCGCTGCTCATCCGTGAGGGTGATCTGGCAGTACGCCCCTTCGGCCCAGGAATGTTCCGCGGACTCCAGGAGCTCCGAGATATCGCCGCGGAGCACGGCCAGCTTCCGCGGGGCTTCCCACGACAGTTCCGATACGCCGGTCACACCGTCCGGGCCGACGTCGATCAGCCAGCCTCCCTTGGTGTGCTTGGCTTCGGAGAACGAGTAGGCCAGGGGCGACCCCGAGTACCTGACCTGCGGCGACAGGGTCTGGCGGCCGTGCAGGTGACCCAGCGCGGTGTAGCTGAATCCGTCGAAGAGGTCCAGGGGCACGGCTCCGACTCCCCCGATACTGAGGTCCCGTTCGCTGTCTGAGCTGATCCCTCCGCTGGCGAACGTGTGGGCGAGGACCACCGAATGGACGGTTCCCGCTGCGCTGCGCTCCGCGAGGTCTGCCCGGATGCGGTCAGTGGCGGCGCGGGTGACTTCGAAGTGGCTGGCTGTTTCTGCACCGAGTTGTTCGGCGACGAGGCGCGGTTCCAGCCAGGGGATTCCATAGATGGCCAGGACGGCACCGGGCGTCCCGCCGTCACCCGTCTCAAGGGGCAGGACGACGGGCTGGTCCAGGTCCGCCAGCCGGGTCCGCAAGTGGACGCCGCCACGTTCCAGCAGCCGGGAGGCGAAGCCCAGCCGGATGGCGGAGTCGTGGTTGCCGGATGTCAGCACCACTGTGGCGCCGGCCGCCGTGAGCCGCACCAGGGCATCGTCCAACAGCCCCACGACGTCGACGCCGGGCAGGGCGCGGTCGTAGACATCACCGGCGATCAGGACGACGTCGACCGCATTTCCGGTGACAGCGCTGACGAGCTGATCAACGAATGACCGCTGGGCGTCCAGCATCCCGACGCCGTGGAAGGACCTGCCCAAGTGCCAGTCCGATGTGTGCAATAACCGCATATTCTTACGCTAGCGGCTGCCACCGACAGTTTAGGAAACCGCAGCAACAGGCCGTTGCCCAGTCAGGCCAGCTAGCCGCGCTTTCCGTCGAAGAATTCCTGGGCCTCGTCGCGGCTGTCCGGCTCGTCCGCGGCGGCATGAGCCGGTGCGGGCTTGGCCGGAGCAGGTGCCTTGGCGGGCACCGCAGCGGACTCGTCGGCGACGCCGCCATCGACGTCGGTGTCCTCGTCGTCGTCGAAATCCTCAACGTCGTCGGCCTCACTGCCGTCATATACTGACCCGTCAGCAGCTGATCCAGCGGCCGAAGCAGTAACGGCAGCAACCGGCTCGGCGAACCCCCGGAAGACCAGCCCGGCGATGGCTGCGCCCGCCAACGGAGCAACCCAGAAAAGCCACAGCTGCTCAAGGGACCAGCTGGAGCTGAAGACGGCCGAGGCCGTGGCGCGTGCGGGGTTGAACGGCGCGTTGCCCACGGACAGGCCCAGCTGCAGCAGAACGGCGAAGGCGAGGCCCACGGCTACGGCGGCTGCCGTTTTGTTGATGTTGTTGCGTGCGGTGGTGCCCAGGAAGACTGCAACCAGGATGGCGGCCCCGAGTACTTCCAGCAGGAGCACACCGGCGAGGGGCGCCTGGATGATGGAATGTTCGCCGAATCCGGCGGTCACAGTGTCGAACGCCGTGCGGCTGTCCTGGATGCCCGGCAGGGTCCGAAGGATGCCAAAGAGTGCGAGGGCGCCGAGAAGTGCACCCACCAGCTGCGCGCCGATGTAAGCGGCGGCGTCACCGAGCCGGATCCGGCCGGCGACGGCGTGGCCAACGGTCACTGCCGGGTTGAAGTGTCCGCCGGAAACGTAGCCGAAGGCAAGCATGGCCGCGGTCACCGCGAGACCTGCTGCGAGCGCGGCCGGCAGCGGGCTGGACTGCGGGATGGAGAACAGCGGCACGCCCAGCCCAGCCACCACGATGAAAAGGCTGCCAAAGGCTTCCGCAGACAGCCTGGACACCAGCCCGTGCCGGATTTCGCCACCGCTTCCGGCAGTCAGCCCGGGGGCGGGATCACGGTGGACGGGCACAGGCGTGGTCATGGTGGGGCAATCCTTATCGTTGGGGTTTGGTGCCTTTGCATTCTGCCAAGGGATTCTGGGCGTTGGCTGAGTCCGAGCTTAGTGGACGGACGGCGTGGCGCCCCGGCGCGTTCCACCTTCGCCCCACGGTAAATTTACTGTCATGAGCATTGAACCGGACGCCGTTGCCGCGCCCCCGCTGAAGTCCCGCATCCACGGCTGCCTCCTGGGCGGCGCCCTGGGAGACTCGCTGGGGTACGCGGTGGCGTTCGACCCGATCGAGGCCATTCGCCAGCGCTTCGGCCCCGCGGGCCTGACGGACCTGGCAGCGCTCGACGGCGGCAGCCACTTTTCGGACGACACGCAGCTGACGCTGTATACCGTGGACGGGCTGGTGGAGGTGCTCGAATGGGCCAATGACGGCGTGGGCGCCGATGCGAACGCCTGCGTGTGGCTGGCCTACCTTCGCTGGCTGGACACCCAGGGTGAGTCTGTGCCGCCGCAGGCCCCGGCGCAGCCGCCGCGGTGGATCGATGGGAACGAGGTGCTGAGGCACCGCCGCGCCCCGGAAGAAACGTGCATCAGCGGACTGGCCACGGGTGAAATGGGAACGGTCTACCGGCCCGTGAACTCGGACTCGAAGGATCGCGGAACAGTGATGAGGTCGGCCCCGTTCGGCCTGATTCCCTTCATAGCGTCCGACGCCGTCTATAAGTTGAGTGCCGACGCCGCCTCCCTGACGCACGGCCATCCGTCCGCACGGCAAAGTGCCGGCAGTTTCAGCCTGCTGATCCACCGCCTGGTGGCCGGTGATACCCTGGCGGACGCGGCGGCGGCGGTCCTGGCCGAAGTGCGTGGCCTGAAGGATCTGGCGGCGGAACTTCCCGAGCGGCTTGAAACGGCCATCCGCTGTGCGGGAACAGGCGTCCTGTCGCCCGAGGAACTGGTTCGGCAGCTCGGCGAGGGCTGGGTCGCGGAGGAGGCGTTCGCCGTCGGGCTTTACGCTGTCCTGGCCACAGCGCCGGGCGCGGACTCCACACTGTCGCCGCAAGACCATTTCCGGGCAGCCCTGGCGCTGGCCGTCAACCACAGCGGCGCCAGCGATTCCACGGGATCCATCGCCGGAAACATCCTGGGTGCCTACTACGGCGAAGAGTGCCTGCCCCCGGAATGGCTCGACGCCCTCGAAGGGCCGGACGTCATCCGCGGCATGGCCGATCTGCTGGCGGGCGTTACAACCGCTTGAGCGCGACGTTGTTGCAGGCCTCGCAGATGTCCTCCGGGATCAGGCCCCGGCGCTGCAGCACTCCGAAGATAACGCAGCCCAGGCAGAATCCGGCGAAGGCCTCCAGCGACGCAGCCGCAATGAGTACCGCGAGCGCAATCCAGGCTGCAGGGGCGGCACCGGCAAGGAACAGGATCAGCGCCGTCGTGGACACCGCCGCTCCCATGCCCTGGGCAAAACGCTTGGGCGGTCCGGGAACCAGGCGAACGCGGCCCAGACGGGGTGCCAGGACCTTGACGGAGAGCAGGGCCAGCGGCGAAATCCGTGGGCCGAAGAGCACCCGCAGCCAGAAGCCCGCGGCGATCAGCACGAGTCCCCAAACGGACCCGCTCAGCAGTGTGGCGCCCGCGAGGAGCACCACCAGGCCGGCTGTGATCCGGGCCGCGTATTCATTGACGGGGTTGGGAAAGGCGAACACGGCGGACCAGTTGATTCCGGTTGTTTGGCCGTCCGATAGTTTGCTCATCCTGCAAGGCTAGGAGCCGGGCACGCCGCAGGGAAGATTTGTTGCGCCGGATGAACACCGGGCCGGATCCGTGTAGCCGGAATCACCGCATGCGGACAAAGCGTGCGGCTCAGCCGCCCACCATCTGCAGGAACTCGCCTTCGGAGAGTACTTCGATGGGCTGGCCGCGGTCGTGGAGCTCCAGGACGCGCCGGGCCTTGCCGGTCAGCCTGCCGGACCTCAGGTCCGCGGCCACAAAACCGTCACCCACCACCAGCACCGTGGTGCGGGCGGTTACCCGGCTTTCCGGCCGGGCACCCAGCTCGGCCGAACGCACCTTTGCTTCCGGCCGGGCCATGGAGAGCTCGCCGGTGAAGACAACGGTCTGGCCGTACAGCGGGTGGGAGGGTTCGGCGTCGGCGTTGGGGACGGGGTTGTCGCCCTCCTCCGGCCATCCGGACAGGAACGGGCGCACCAGCGTGGCGCTGTTTCCGCCAGCGGCGCCGGCAAGGGCGGTAAGGCTGGCTTTGGACAGGACGTCGCGCGCAGGGTCAAACGCCTCCTGATGCGGCAGGACCAGGCCCAGCGACAGGTAGAGCTCGGCAATGCTGTTGGCGTTGTTCCGGGCCGCGATGTCGATCAGGATGCCGGCGCAGGCGCGGGCGTCTTCTGCGGCGTCGTGGTGGTTGACCAGCGGCACGCCGGCTTCCTCCGCGGCGAACGGCAAGGAATTGGAGACCAGGGCGTAGCAGCGCCGGGCCAGCATCACGGTGCAGACGTAGTCGTAGGCAGGGCCGGGCAGGCCGGAGACCTCAAGCCCTGACCGGATCACTCCCAGGTCAAAGGCCGCGTTGTGCGCCGCCAGGATGTCGTCCCCGATGAAGGCGCCAATCTCCGGGAACAGTTCACCGAAGCGCGGGCGGCCAGCCACGTCCGTGGCCTTTATGCCGTGAACCCTGACGTTGTGGTACTCGAAGTGGTCGTGGTTGACCGGAGGCCGCATCAGCCACGACGCCTCATCCACCACGCGCCCGCCGCGCACTTTCGTCAGGCCAACCGCGCATGGTGAACCCCGGAAGCCATTGGCCGTCTCGAAGTCGATCGCCGTAAAGTCCAAACCCACGGCCCATACTTTACCGCCGGACAGGCCCGTTCCGGTGTCACCGGGGCGGCCCTGTCGTGGAAATCACCCGTCCGACGCCGGGCAGCGAGAGTGCGTCAAGTACCCTGAGTAGGTGAACTTTCTTGCGATCAGCGACCTTGCCGTGCCCATGCTGGGTGGTGCAGGACCGGTCCAGCCCCAGCTGGCATCCTTCCTGCCCGACTGGCTGAACCCCCAGATTTTCTTGGCCGATCCAGCACTTGCGCCCTGGGTGGTGCTGCTCGTCTGCGGAATTGTCTTCGCCGAAACGGGCCTGCTGGTGGGATTCTTCCTTCCCGGCGATTCGATGCTGTTCACGGCTGGGCTGCTGGTTGCAACGGACACCATCCAGTTCAATGTCTGGCTCCTGGCGCTCCTGATCACCATATCCGCCATCATCGGCAACCAAACCGGCTACCTGATCGGTTCCAAGGCCGGCCCCGCCATCTTCAATAAGCCGAACTCCCGCCTCTTCAAGCGCGAAAACGTGGAGAACGCACACGCTTTCTTCGAAAAGCACGGCGGCAAGGCACTGATCCTCGCCCGCTTCGTGCCGATCATCCGGACCTTCGTGCCCGTAATCGTTGGCGTGGCCCAGATGGACAAGAAGAAGTTCTTCCTCTTCAACGTGATCGGCGCGGTCCTGTGGGGCAGTGGTGTCACATTGTTGGGCTACTTACTGGGTGACAGGGTCCCGTGGGTCCGGGAGAACCTGGACATCATCTTCATCGTCATCGTGCTGGTTTCCGTGATTCCGATCGGCATCGAAGTACTCCGCGGATTCTCGGCCAAGCGCCAGGCTGCCAAGTTCGGCACGGACGCCGTCGAGGAATTCATTGAGGAACACGAACCCGAGGCCGAGCGGAAGACCCACCGGGACCACTGAGCCCTCACCGCGCAGCCTGTCACTACTCCCCGGCCACTCCGTTGCCCCCGACGGTTCAGTCCTCGGCGTGCCAGGCATCGATTATCACGGTGCCGCGCGGCGAGTTCAGTGTGGCGCTGAGCGGCGCGGCGTGGGCAAGCCCCATTGGGGGTCGCTCGCACTTCTGGCAGCTTCAACACGTCAAGCGCCTCCTGCGGCACCCCATGCAATACCAGCTCCTGCAACGCCAAGGGCGTCGGCGGGAGGTGATCACAGGGATGTGCTCCCGTCCATTCGATCAAAGTCGGCAACGCGCCAGCGCATTGGGTGCGGCCATCGTCGCGTACTGTAATGCGCCACTTCAACAGGCCCTGCGGCGTATCGCGCTGCGCTGCCAGTGGTACGCCGGGGTCGAGGTCGACGTTGACCAGGCGCTGCCGCAGCATTTCCATTATGTCCGTCCGCGCGACTGCGTGCACCAGTAGGGGACATTGGCGCACCGCCCCGCGCAACACTGGCTGGTCCAGCCCGAACCAACGCGGCCGACCCGGGGCCGGCGCTTCAGGGTCAATCGCGATGATCTCCAGATAGCACTGCGGGAAGCGCACCGTGCTGATGTCCAACACTCGATTGTGCGTGCCCATCAAGGCGTGTTTGCCTCCACCGGAGGGCTGAACGCCGAATGTGGCCTCGCACCAGGCGACGCCCTGTTCGAGCGAATCTGCGGCGATGACCAAGTGATCGATGCGCGCGTTCACAGCAACATTGTATCGGCCCGCCCCAAAATGCTGCCTCCGCGGCCCTGCGGGGAATGCCGGCGGAAATGACGAATGTCTCCCCAGGCGTTTTTGTCCAGATATCGCCCGTTCGAGCCTCATTTGGTCGCGATATCCGGACAAATCTCCCGTACGGTCACGGGCCGGCGAGTGCCTCGACAATGGCCGGCAGGAGTGCCCGGAAGGCCTTCGCCCGGTGGCTGATCGCGTTCTTTTCCGCCGCTGACAATTCAGCGCAGCTGCGGTCCTCGCCGGCCGGTTGCAGCACGGGGTCGTAGCCGAAGCCGCCATTGCCGCGGGGTTCGCGCAGGAGGGTCCCCTCAAGCTGGCCGTACTCCACCACGTCGCGGCTCCCAGCGCCCGGTCCCGGGACAGCCAGGGCCGCAGCGCAGACAAACGCGGCTCCACGGTGCCCGTCAGGGACATCGGAGAGTTGGTCCAGCAGAAGCTTCAGGTTGGCGGCATCGTCACCGTGCCGGCCGGACCAGCGCGCGGAAAAGATTCCAGGCGCCCCGCCCAGTACGTCCACGGCCAGCCCCGAATCGTCGGCGATCGCCACCAGGCCCGTGGCCTCGGCAACAGTCCGCGCCTTCAACAGCGCGTTCTCGGCGAACGTGACGCCGGTTTCGACGACGTCCGGCCCACCTGCCGCCGCGGCGTCCACCACCTGAGTGTCGACGTCGAGCCCGGGAACCTGTCCGCGCAGCAGCTCGCGGAGCTCCCTGAGCTTGCCCATATTGTGCGTGGCCAGGACGAGGCGAAGCACGGGCGCGCTACCGGATTCAGCGTTCACGGCGTTCGGGTTCCCTGCGCTGGTGTTCACAGTGCGTCGGCGAGGGTTTCGCGCTGGATCGCCGCCAGGGCGGTGGTGCCCAGGAGGGCCAGGTCCAGCAGCTGGTTCAGCTCGTCCCGGTCGAAGGGAGCACCCTCTGCGGTGCCCTGGACTTCCACGAACTTCCCGGATCCGGTGACCACCACGTTCATGTCGGTTTCGGCGCGGACGTCCTCAACGTAGGGCAGGTCCAGCATTGGCACGCCGTCGATGATGCCCACCGAAACGGCAGCGATCGTGTCGATCAGGGGCTGGGCGTTCTTGGCGATCAGCTTGTTGTCGCGGGCGAAACGGATGGCGTCGGCCAGCGCCACGTAGGCGCCGGTGATGGCCGCGGTGCGGGTTCCGCCGTCGGCCTGGAGGACATCGCAGTCCAGGACGATCGTGTTTTCGCCCAGGGCCTTGGTGTCAATGATGGAACGCAGCGAGCGTCCGATCAGCCGGGAAATCTCGTGGGTCCGCCCGCCGATTTTCCCCTTGACAGATTCGCGGTCGGAACGGGTGTTGGTGGCCCGGGGAAGCATGGCGTACTCCGCCGTGACCCAGCCGCGGCCTTCGCCCTTGAGCCAGCGCGGCACGCCCGCCGTCAGGGACGCCGTGCACAGGACCCTGGTGTTGCCGAACTCGATGAGGGCCGATCCCTCGGCCTGCTTGGACCATCCGCGGGTGATGCTGATGGGGCGGAGCTGGTCGGGGGCGCGGCCATCGGCGCGCACTACGGGCACTGCGGTTGCTTCAGAAGTCATACCTTTAGCTTATCGACTCACGGCGAGCCGTCCCGCCGGGCGTTCAGTGGACGAGGCGGCCCAGCTGACCCGGCCGGCCATGAGCAGACGAGGGAACCGGCTTAGACGGTGTAGTGCACACCGGCCACGGCAACGGCCACGTCGCCGCCGAACACCGGGCGCGCTTCGGCCATAACGGTGGTGGGCGATGTCCAGACGGGGATGTGCGTGAGCAACAGCCGGCGTGCGCCCGCGCTCTCCGCGGCCTCGCCGGCACGCTTTCCGGTCAGGTGGACATCCTTGATGTCGTCGTCGCGGCCTTCCTCAAAGGCGGCCTCGCACAGGAACAGGTCAGCGTCCTTTGCCGCTTCCTCCAGCCCGGCGCAGGAATCGGTGTCCCCGGAATACGTCAGGATCCGGCTGACATCGTTGCCCTGCTTGTCCGGTTCGGTCACTTCCACCCGCAGGGCGTAGGCCTCCTCCACGGGATGGTTCACCGCGAACGGCGTCACCGTGAACGGCCCCACCGTGACGGATTCCCGTTCGGTCCAGTTCGTGAAGTCGAATTCCTCGTGCATCCCCGGATCGAGTTCCAGGCCGTAGGCGGTGGCCATCCGGTCCGCCGTCGCGGCGGGGCCCCACACTGGAATCCTGCCGCGCCCCCAGCCGCCGGGCTTCCATCGGACGGCCACGTGCAGGCCGCACAAGTCCATGCAGTGGTCCGGGTGCAGGTGGGTGAGGAAGATCGCGTCGATGTCCTCAAGGTCCGTGTAGCGCTGGATGGCGCCCAGGGCTCCGCTGCCAAGGTCCATCACGATCTTCCACGTCCGCTCGCCGTCGCTGGCGGTCAGGAGGTAGCAGGACGCCGGGGAGCTCGGGCCGGGAAACGAGCCGGTGCAGCCGACGATGGTGAGCTTCACAGGGCAGGTCCTCCGGCCCGGTGGGCGCCCACAAAGTTCGAAGTCCGAGGTCCCGACGACGACTGCCGGGCGCTGGCGGTCTGCGCAGCCGCGATCATCTCGGGCGTGATCCGCGCCAGGCTGCCGGTGGGGTACTGGGCCGCCACATGGTCCACGTGCCGGACGGACAGGACCTCCGGCCCCAGGAAACGGCGGGCCAGCGTTTCGAACTGGCCGGCGTCACCGGTGGCGATGAAATGGTGTTCCGGCGGTGCTACAGCAGTGCGCTGAAGGTCGTGGGTGACGAGGGCCCGGTACACGTCCTTCGCCGTTTCCTCCGCGCTGGACACGAGCGTCACGGCGTCGCCCATCACGAACGAGATGACGCCGGTCAGCAGCGGATAGTGCGTGCAGCCCAGCACCACGGTGTCCACGCCTGCCGCCTTCAGCGGCGCCAGGTACTCTTCGGCAATAGCCAGCAGGGCGGGTCCGGTGGTGATCCCGGCCTCCACGTAGCTCACGAACTCGGGGCAGGCCACGGACGTGATCGCCAGGTCCGGCGCGGCGGCGAACGTGTCTTCGTAAGCCCGTGAACCAACGGTGGCGGAGGTTCCGATGACGCCGATACGCCCGCTGCGGGTGGCAGCGACAGCCCGCCGGACGGCCGGCTGGATCACCTCGATGACAGGGATGCCGTATTTCGCCGTGTACCGCTCACGGGCGTCCCTCAGGACAGCGGCCGACGCCGAGTTGCAGGCAATGGTCAGCAGCTTGACGCCGGAGTCCACCAGTTCGTCCATCACGCCCAGGGCGTTGGCGCGGACTTCGGCAATGGGCAATGGCCCGTAGGGCCCGTTGGCGGTATCCCCCACATAGAGGATGGACTCGTTGGGGAGCTGGTCGATGATGGACCGCGCCACGGTCAGTCCGCCGACACCGGAATCAAAGATGCCGATGGGGCGGGACCCCACCTGGGCCGTGGTGCTGCTGGCTGGGGAGTCCGATGCGGCTGCGCCTGACGGATCCATGCTCGAGGCTGTAGTCATGATTATTCGAGGATAGGTCTTCCCCGGGGCCGCAGCCATCACATTGTGGCGCCCGACTCATGTCAAATTTGTCACATTGGCGGTCGAATCCCGGAACAGGACAGCAGTTCAGGCCCGTGAGTCCAGGGACTGGAGCATCGCCTGGACCAGTGATTCCTGCAGCCACGTGGTGAAGTTGTACACCAGGGCCAGGTAACTTTCCACGTCCTCGGCCTGGGACCAGTCCTGCATCAGGTGCACGTGTTCGGCGTCCTCTTCATCCCGGATATCCAGGCGTTCCGCCAGCACCAGGCGCACATCGTTCAGGGCCATGGACCAAAACCTTGCCCCTTCGGCGGTGAGGACCACTTCGTCCCTGTCCAGGTCCAGCGCGGCGGCGCGCAGCGCGCCGATCTTGGTTTCCCGCAGCGAGCGCTCGGTGAGCTGGCGGAACTCCAGGGACGCGCCGTCGTCGTTCTTCATCACGTTGGGCAGCAACCGCTTAACGGCACGGTCCGTCGGTTCCTGGACGTCCATATCCAGTCCGATCAGGGCGGCCAGCGGATCCTGGCTGGTGTGTTCGGCCGGCTGGAGCATGGAGATGACGTCATCGATCAGGCTGCGGAGCAGTTCCCGTTCGGCGGGTTCCAGGAACCCCGTGATGCCCTTGAGCCCGTATTTGAATGCCTTAGCCACGTTTCCCCTTGCCCTGCCCGGACCCGCCGGATTTTCCTGAGTTTTTGGAGCTTCCACCATTCCCGCCGGAGGCCCTCTCCACCGTGGCCCAGAGGCCGAAGCCGTGCATGGCCACGGCATGCCGCTCAACCTGTTCCTTGCTGCCGTGGGCAACGATGGACCGGCCCTTTTTGTGGACTTCCATCATCAGTTTGTTGGCTTTGGACTCGGTGTAGCCGAAGTAGCTTTGGAAGACATAGCTGACGTAACTCATCAGGTTGACGGGATCGTTCCAGATCACCAGGTTCCAAGGGATGTCCGGGGCGGTCAGGGAGTCGGTGGACGCCTCTGTCCCGGTCCGGGTGCCCTCCTGTGTATCGGGGCCGAGCGCAACGCTTAAGGTCATCTGTCCATTCTATGGGGAGCATGGGCCCACGCCGGATGGGCCCACGCTGGCGAGGGCCCCGCGGCGAAGCGAAGCGAGACGAGGGAGCCGGTGGGGAGGGCCCCGCGGCGAAGCGAAGCGAGACGAGGGAGCCGGTGGGGACTAGAGTAAATTTTGTGAGTACCTCCGCCAGCTGGGACCATCCCCGCACGTCCTTTTACACAGACCACTACGAGCTGACCATGCTGCAGGCGTCCCTGCACTCGGGCGCCGCACACCGCAGGTCGGTCTTCGAGGCTTTTGCCCGGCGCCTGCCGGACGGCCGGCGGTACGGGATTGTGGCGGGAACGGGCCGCCTGCTGGAGGGCATCGCCGACTTCCGGTTCGGTGAAGCCGAGCTGGACTTCCTGGGGCGGACCGGCGTGGTCAACCAGGACACCCTGGACTACCTGGCGAGCTACCGCTTTTCCGGTGACATCTGGGGCTACCCGGAGGGCGAGGCGTACTTCCCCAACTCCCCCATCCTGATTGTCGAATCAACGTTTGCCGAAGCCTGCATGCTGGAGACCTACCTGCTCTCGGTCCTGAACCATGACAGTGCCATCGCCTCCGCCGCGTCCCGCATGATCACCGCGGCCGGCAACCGGCCCTGCATCGAAATGGGATCCCGGCGCACGCACGAGGAATCGGCAGTCGCGGCAGCCCGCGCCGCCGTCATTGCCGGGTTCGCCAGCACCTCCAACCTCGAGGCCGGCTTCCGGTACGGAATCAAAACGGTAGGGACCGCCGCGCACTCCTTCACGCTCCTCCACGACACCGAGCGGGAAGCCTTTGAGGCGCAGATCGCCTCCCTCGGACCCGGCACCTCGCTGCTCGTGGACACGTACGACGTCGAAGCAGCGGTACGTGCCGCCGTCGAGTTGGCGGGGCCCAAACTGGGGGGCGTCCGGCTGGACTCCGGCGACCTCGTGGCCCAGGCCCAATGGGTCCGGCGCCTCCTGGACGAGCTCGGCAACGTGAACACCAAGATCGTGGTCACCTCGGACCTGGACGAGTTCGCCATCGCCGCGCTGCAGTCCGCCCCGGTGGATTCCTACGGTGTGGGCACCTCGCTGGTCACCGGTTCCGGTGCACCCACAGCGAGCATGGTCTACAAGCTCGTCAGCCGCACCGACGACGCCGGCAATTTCGTCTCCGTGGCGAAAACCGCCAAGAACAAAACCAGCATGGGCGGCCGGAAGTACGCGCTGCGCAAGCTCAACGAACGGGGGATGGCCACCCAGGAGATTGTGGGCATCGGCCACCGCCCCGAAGACGACGGCAACGACCGGCCGCTGCTTCAGCAGTTTATGAAGAACGGCGAGGTGCTGCCGGGCTGGACCGGACACGAGGGTGTGGTCCGCGCCCGCCAACGGCACGCGGACACCATGGCCGAACTGCCCGGCGTCGTCAACCGCCTGCAGCGCGGCGAGCCTGCCATCCCCACCATCTACGAGGAGAACTGATGTCCCGCGCCCTGATCATCGTTGACGTCCAGAACGACTTCTGCGAGGGCGGCTCCCTTGCCGTGGCCGGCGGGGCGGACGTAGCAGCAGCCATCAGCGAATACGTTGATGCCCACCACCTCGAGTTTGACCACATCGTTGCCACCCAGGACTGGCACATCGATCCCGGCGCGCATTTTTCCGACACGCCCGATCACAAGGACAGCTGGCCGCGGCACTGCGTGGCCGGCACTCGCGGCGCAGAACTCCATCCGGACCTGGACAGCGAATACATCCAGGCCTACTTCCAGAAGGGACAGTTCGCCGCGGCGTACTCCGGCTTTGAGGGCCTGCTGGCACCTGAGGATGCCGTCCCCACCGGGGAACGCCAGCCGGGCGCCATGCCCGCTGACGCAGAAGCCTACGCACCCGCGGACAACGCCATCGGACTGGACGACTGGCTGCAAAGCCACGACGTGGAGGACGTGGTAGTGGTGGGGATCGCCACCGACTACTGCGTGATGGCCACCTCGCTGGACGCGGTCCAGGCAGGCTACTCCGTCACGGTCATCCGCTCACTCACCGCCGGCATCGCCGAGGACCTGGAGGACGCTGTGGCCGAAATGGAGCTGGGCGGCGTCGAAGTCGCCTGAGCCTTACTTCCGGCCGATGAACCAGTCCTGGAGCTTGCGCAGCCTGGACTGAAGCTGTTCCTCGTTCGCCTGCGCGACTGGAGGGCCGCCGCAGACGGTCCGCAGCTTCGTGTGCACCACGCCGTGCGGGGTTCCGGTCCGCGCCGACCAGGCCGCCACGTTCTTGGCCAGTTCGTTGCGCAGGTCCATCAGCATCCGGTGGTCCGGTATGGCCGGCGGCGCGGCGGCCGGCTCGGCTGCCGGTGCGCGCCGGTTCTTGCGGTTGAGCTGTTCGTGCTGGCGCTGCCGCAGCAGCGTCCCCACCTGCTCGGCATCCAGCAGTCCGGGGATGCCCAGGAAGTCCAGTTCGTCCTCCGAGCCCACTTCTCCCCCGGTGCCGAACTCGCCGCCGTCGAACAATACCCGGTCGAAGGACGCCTGCGAGTCGAGGGCCTCGAACTTGCCCTTGGTAAGGCTGTCGGACGCCTTGTCCTCCCGGTTGGCCTCTTCCATCAGCGAGTCCTCGGGATTGAACAGGCCGTCGCTGTCCTCTTTCTCGGGGCGGTCCAGCGCGTGGTCGCGTTCGGCCTCCATCGAGTTGGCCAGGGCCATCAGCATCGGCACGGACGGCAGGAAGACCGAGGCCGTTTCGCCGCGTTTCCGGGCGCGCACAAAGCGGCCCACAGCCTGGGCGAAGAACAGCGGCGTCGAGGTGGACGTCGCATAGACGCCGACGGAAAGCCGGGGCACGTCCACGCCTTCTGACACCATGCGGACGGCCACCATCCACCGTTTCTCGCTCACGGTGAATTCCTCGATCTTGCTGGAGGCCTTGGCGTCGTCGGAAAGGATCACCGTGGGCGATTCGCCGGTGATCCTTTTCAGCTGCCCGGCATAGGCCCTGGCATCCTCGTGGTCCGTGGCGATGACCAGCCCGCCGGCGTCCGGAACCGTGCGGCGCACTTCGCTGAGGCGTTTGTCCGCCCCCGCCAGGACAGCGGGAATCCATTCCCCGGCCGGGTTCAGCGCCGTCCGCCACGCCTGCGACGTGATGTCCTTGGTGACCGCGGACTCGCCCAGGGAGGCCGCCATTTCCTCGCCGGCGCTGGTGCGCCACCGCATCTGGCCCGAGTAGGCCATGAACATGACCGGGCGCACCACGTGGTCACGCAGGGCATTGCCGTAGCCGTAGGTGTAGTCCGCTTTCGAGCGCCGGATCCCGTCCTTGTCCTGCGCGTATTCAACGAACGGGATGGGCGAGGTGTCGGAGCGGAACGGCGTACCGGTCAGGGAGAGCCGCCGTGCCGCAGGGTCAAACGCTTCGCGGAGGCCGTCGCCCCAGGACAGGGCTTCGCCGCCGTGGTGGATCTCGTCAAGGATCACCAGGGTGCGGGCTGCCTCGGTTTTGGCGCGGTGCAGCATGGGTTTGCTGGCCACCTGCGCGTAGGTGACAGCGACGCCAACGAAACCGCGGCCGTGCTGGCCGTCGGAGTTCTTGAAGTTGGGGTCGATGGCGATGCCCACCTTGGCAGCGGCGTCCGCCCACTGCCGTTTCAGGTGGTCCGTGGGTGCCACGATGGTGACGCGGTTGACCGCCCCTGATTCGATGAGCATGGAGGCCACGCGCAGAGCGAAGGTGGTCTTGCCGGCGCCGGGAGTTGCTACGGCCAGGAAGTCGCGGGGATCGGTCCTGAAGTAGAGGTCAAGTGCTTGCTGCTGCCAGGCACGGAGTTTTTGGGCGGTTCCCCAGGCTGCGCGTTCCGGATAAGCCGGTGGCAGGGTGGGGCCGCCAAAGAGCGTCTCCGTCACTACTTGTTGTTGCCCGAGTCCCCTCCGGGACCCTTGCCGCCGTCGTTGCCCGGGCGGAGGCCGTCATAAACCTCTTTGCACATGGGGCACACCGGGAACTTCTGCGGATCCCGGCCCGGCGTCCACACTTTGCCGCAGAGGGCAATGACAGGATCACCCGTCAGCGCGGATTCCATGATTTTTTCCTTGCGCACGTAGTGCGAGAAGCGTTCCCGGTCACCGGGCTCCACTTCCTGGCGCAGCTCTTCGCGCTCGATGGTTGCCGTGGACGTTCCAGCCCCGGAAAGCTCGCGCATCGGGTCGTTTTCGAGAGGGTCCGTCATGCTAGTCATGGCATCCATCTTAGCGTCCCGGGACGGAGGACGTTCGACGGCGGGAGGACCGTTTTGCACACACCGCACCCGCCGCCGTCGGCCGTTCCGCGCAACGCCGCTACGCACCCGCGTGGTGTGTGGCCGGAATTACAGCGCCTGCCAGGCAGGCTTGTGATCGTACGTGTGCCGGTAGAAGTCGGCGAGCTTCAGCGACGATGCCGCGGCCTCATCCACCAGGATGGTGGCGTGCGGGTGGAACTGGAGGACCGAGGCCGGGCAGATGGCGGCGACGGGCCCTTCCACGAAGTCGCGGACGGCCGGTGCCTTCTGTGCCCCGGTAGCGATGAGGACAACGTGCCGGGCCTCGAGGATAGTGCCCAGCCCCTGGGTCACCACATGGTGCGGCACCTCTGCCAGGCTGCCAAAGAATCTGGCGTTGTCCCGGCGCGTCTGCTCGATCAGCGTTTTGATGCGCGTCCGGGATGCGAGCGAGGAACCGGGTTCGTTGAAGCCGATGTGGCCATCCGTACCCACGCCCAGGAGCTGCAGGTCCACGCCGCCCGCTGCCCGCATGGCCTCCTCGTAGGCGGAACAGGCCGCAGGCAGGTCCGCGGCCGCCCCGTCAGGCGTATGGACGTTGCCTTCGGCGATGTTGACCCGGCTGGTGAATTCCCGCCGGATGACTTCCCGGTAGGACTCCGGATGACCATGGTCCAGCCCCACGTATTCGTCCAGGGCAAAGGCATGGGCCTTGCTGAAGTCCAGCCCGTCACGCTGGTGGCGCGCTGCCAGCTCGTCGTACACCGGCAGCGGCGATGACCCGGTGGCAAGGCCCAGTACAGCGGTGGGCTTGCGCCGGAGCAGGGCCTCGATGGCATCGGCGACGAGCTGTCCGATCAGCTTGCTGCCCTGGAGGATGACAACTTCCATGTCCGGCCGCCTTTCTGGTGCATTACGTCTGGTCCTTTACGGAGTCAGCGGTTGACGGTCAGTTGGGCCAGCAGTTCGGGTCCGCGGGCATCAAGCCACTTTCCACCCAGCCGAATGCCCGCACCAAACAGCGCCAGTCCCAGCATCAGGCCGACGGCCAGGTTGGCCCACCCGAACATGGCATTCCCCGTGACCAGCTGCGCGATGAGCAGGCCCACTTCGGGCAGGACCAGCAGGCTCAAGACGCCCATGCCGGCAAACTGCACCACCAGGGTCTGCCCTACGTTGCCCGGGGGCTTCTTGAACGGGCTGTCCCCGGGCAACGGAACGGCCACCGTGTAGCGTGCCGACACCACGGACGATAAGCCAAGCCCGGTGAAGAGGATGCCCAGGCTCAAGCCCAGCTGGCCGGGCAGTTCTGACCAGCTGCCGGTAAAGAAGTACTGGCCCACTGCAAAGATCAGCACCACGGGCAGGGCAAAAGCCAGGCAGGCCAACGCCCTGCCCAGCCGGTCGTCCACACCGCGGACGCCCGTGGCCACATGCAGTGCGAATGCCGTGTTGTCATAGGAGACGTCCGCTGAGATGGACCAGGCAAGCAGGAAGGCAGCCAGCGGTGCAGCCACCGCCAGTACTCCGTAGTCACCGGACTGGCTGCCCTGGAACACCAGCAGGATGGGGAGCAGCGGGACCACCACCAGGGATCCGGAATAGCGGGGATCGCGCAGCCAGTAGGTCAGCGCGCGCGCTGTTACTGCCCCGGCCGGTGTGGCCGGCAGAAGATCGAACAGCCCCAGTTTGCCACCCTTGCGGCTGCCGCTGCCGGCGTAGGGCGGGTTGACCAGGGCCCGTTCAAGGAGCAGTTTCCAGCACCAGGACAGGACTGCGAGGG
>NZ_JAKFFD010000132.1:0-4688 GCF_036675385.1 Pseudarthrobacter sp.
CTTGGGCAGCGTCGTCATAGTCGGCGACCGCCTGGACTTTCAGGGCCGCCATCTTCGCCTCCCCGCGGGCCACGGCAGCCAGCGTCTGCAGGGCGAGCTCGGACCTCCGATGCAGCGGGTCAGCACACGGATCCGGGGCTTCGACAGCCTCACGGAGCACCACAGCAAGCGCAGCGAAGGACACCGAAAGGGCCTCCGCCGTCTCTACAGCCGCTCTGCTATCCATACTCAAATCATCCCCGGGGGGTGTGACAATAACGGCGAGGCTGAAGGGCTATGTGCATAACTCTGATCACCCGAACCTCAAGGTTGCCATCCGAACCGACAGCGGCGACGCTGCACGGCCCATCGTGTCCTCGGACGCTGGCGTGGGCATAGATGTCCCTTGCACCATCCGGGGGCTGAATGCCTGCCGTTTTGTGGATGGGAGGTATGCTCCGGTAACCTATTCAGGTTGGTGACGTGTCCGAGCGGCCGAAGGTGCAACACTCGAAATGTTGTTTGGTGTCAAAGCCAACGTGGGTTCAAATCCCACCGTCACCGCCAATTGGCAAGGCCCCTGCTTCCCTTGATAAAACAAAGGGAAGCGGGGGTTTTGTTTTGCCGCAAACTTGGCCCCTTGATTTGTTGAGGTGGCCGTGCATCGTGCAGCGCCGAACCTGAAGCAGGTCGGCGATGCGTTGGACAGTATGGTCGCCGGCGCACGTACGGCTGCTGGCGGCCGCCCCGTCGCGGGGCGGCCGCCAGTTTCAGTGCCCCTGCGGGCGTTAGTGCTCGGTACCTGCCGCAGCAGCCTTCTTGGCGCTCTTCTCGGCGTCCTTTTCGGCGCGCAGCGCCTCCGCCTCGTGCTGTTCCTCGGCTTTTTCCTGGTGGATGACCTCTGCCAGGAGCTTCTCCATCTCCTTGGCCACGCCAGCGGCTGAGGCCGGGTTCTGGCCGGTCACCAGCCGGTCGTCGACCACCACCATTTCCTCAAAGACACCAGCGGAGACATGGGTGGCACCCTGTTCCTCAAGCCGGTCTGCCAGAAAGAACGGGATGACCTTGTCCTTCCCTGCGGCAACCTCCTCGTCGTTGGTGAAGGCAGCGACCTTCCTGCCCTCGACCAGCCGAAAGCCGTTGGCCAACTCGACGTTCAGCAGTCCGGCCGGCCCGTGACAGACAGCGCCCACCACGCCGCCGGCGTTGTAGACGCTGGCTACGAGGTTCTGCAAGCCTTCGCTGTCCGGGAAGTCCCACATGGTGCCGTGCCCTCCCACGAGGAAGACGGCGTCGTACTGGTCGGGATCAACGACGTCGACGCGGGCAGTGTTGTAGAGACCGGCGCGCGTGGTCTCGTCCTCCGTGAAGGCGACCTGGATGGGATCTTTTGAGTCCACCTCGTCGCGCGGGGGCTGGCCGCCCTGGATGGACGCGAAGTCGACGAAATGCCCTGAATCCTTGAAGACCTTCCAGGGATGTGCAGCCTCGGCCACGTTATACCCGGTCTTTTCTCCGGTATCGCCGATCTCGGAAACGCTAGTCAGTACCATGAGGATTTTCTTCATGAAGTGCTCCTTCCGTCTGACTTCCACCCTACGCCTAGCCACATTCGGGCCCTCCCTGCCCGTCTTGGACGATGGGAGGGTCGTCGGCGGACAGCTCCTCCGTCAGAGCTTGTCCGTCCTGTCATCGCCCTTGTGCCCGCCGCGCAGGTTTTCCTGGACCTTGCCGAAGAGGTCCTTGATGGTGGACTCGGTATTGGTGAGCATGTCCGGCTGCAGGTAGACGTGCTGACTGCCCGGGAGGCTGTAGCTGGACTGCAGGCCGCCACTTCCTTCGACGCCCTGCAGTGCGATGGTCACGCCGCCTTCCTTGCGCGCAATGGCCGCGATTTTTCCGAACACCAGCGTGAATTCGTCTGGCTCAAAACTGACGGTCTGACCCACGTGGGTCCTGTTGAGTTCGCTGGCCGGGGTGGCTTTTTCGTTGCCAGTTCCTGAGTAGTTCATCATGTGCTCCCTGACGTGGTTGGCGACTTACGCCAGCAGTCTAGCCCCGCCCCAATGTCGCGGTACATGGCCCTACTGGATGCCTGCACAAACGGGTGCGGCAACCGTGGTCACATCCTCCATTGAGCAGACCAGCGCCCTTCGGGTTGGATGAATTGGACCGGCATACCTGACCGGCACCCGATCTTTAAGGACCAACCGTGACTTCGATGACGAATCGCGCCAATGGGCGGACGCAGACTCTTCCAGGTCTGCGAAGACCTCGAAATCCCCTGGAGCCAGCCGTGACCGAAACCTGCCCCGACGACTGCCATTACTGCTCAGGCCCGGAGACAGACTGAACCCAGCCACAGGTTGGGCAGCGGCCGCCAGCCCTGCGAGACTGGTCCTGAAGCCGACGTCGATCTGCCAGGAGCCACCGCATGACTCTCAAGAACAGCACTTCAGCCAGCTCAAACCGCATCACCGAGTTGTTCGGCACGGGCGTTCCGGTGGTGCTGGGCCCCTTCGGTGGCGTCTCTTCCGTGGAGCTGACAGCAGCCGTGAGCGACGGCGGCGGGCTGGGTTCCTACGGCCTCTACGGTTACGGTGCCGACGCCATTCGGAACACAGCTGCCGAGCTCAAGAAGGCAACGGCGAAGCCGTTCGCCCTCAACCTCTGGATTCCCACCGGCGACGAAACCACTTCGCTCCCCCAGCCGGATTTCGACCACTACGTCGGGACCCTGAAGACGTACTTTGACGAACTGGGCCTGCCGCTTCCGCTCATGCCGGACCGCTACCTGCCCGACTACGACGAGCAGGTGGAGGCAACCCTGGAGGCGGGTCCCGCCGTCGTCAGCTTTGTGTTCGGTGTGCCCGCGCCGGAACTGGTTGAGGCGGCGCACCGGCGTGGAATCGTGGTGGTGGGAACTGCCACCACAGTCGCGGAAGCCGTTGCCCTGGAAGCAGGCGGCGTGGATGCCGTGGTTGCCAGCGGCATGGAATCCGGCGGCCACCGCGTCTCGTTCCTGAAGCCCGCGGAGGAGTCCCTGATCGGAACCTTCGCATTGGTTCCGCAGGTGGTTGACGCCATCGGAATTCCGGTCATCGCCGCCGGCGGCATTGCGGACCGCCGCGGCTACGCTGCTGCACGAGCCCTCGGCGCCGACGCGGTCCAGGTGGGCTCGGCGTTCCTGGCCACCCGCGAATCCGCGGCCGTGCCTGCCTACCGGGCCATCCTCCACAGCCCGGCCGCGCGGGAAACAGTGCTGACACGAGCCCTCAGCGGACGGCTTGCCCGCGGCATCCCCAACCGCATCATCGCCGAACTGTCAGAGGCCAAACTGGTGGCGGGTGGACTCTCGGAAGCCGGAATAGCCCCGTTCCCCGTCCAGAACTGGCTCACCGGCCGCTTCCGCCCACAGGCAGCCGCCCGTGGAAACACGGAGCTTATGTCGCTGTGGGCGGGGCAGGCCACACCGCTGATCCGGCATGACTCCGCCGCTGATGTCCTGTCGGAACTGCTAGCCGGCGGGTCGGCTTTGTAAGCTCGATACATCCGCGGTTATCCCAGCCATCGAATGTGGGACGATCGCCCGTTGACACCGGAGGCAATCCTTGACCAAAAAGACCGGCAAATCCAAGAGCAGAAACAAGGACCGGCGGCACCTCAAGGCGGTACCTTCGGCCCCCAAGATGCCGCTGCAGCTGGTCCTGAACCATCGGGTGATTGATTCGATGGCTCTTGACTTCATTCAATGGCATGCGACGGAAGACCCTGATCCTGCCGGCGCCTTCGAGTGCCTCGAACTGGTCAAGCTCTTCCTCACGGCCCAGCACGCCATCCACGGTTCGAGTTCGGCCACCGCTATCGACAGTGAAGGCGTGGAGCAAGCGGCCGGCGCCATTGCGGCGTCGTTGGACCCCGACGACATGGATGAGGCCTTCGACGACATCTACTTCGCCCTTCACTCGTACATCCATTTCCTGAAAGGGACCGGCCGATGGACCGGCACGGACGCCGACTTCGAGGAACTCCATTCAGCGCTCGGGACCGGCATCGCGGCGGCAGTCCCGCAACTGCCGGTTATCCAGGTACCTGACCTCACCGACGACCACCAGGAGGCTGCCTTCAGTGCCATGCCGCTGATCCAACATGCCACCTCCCTGCTGGACTGGATCGGAACCGGCAAGGAAATCACCAGCACGGGTGCCCTGCGGCTTAAGGACATCGAGCCGGCAGCCGCAGCCGTAGGAGTACATGCCCGCGGAAAGCGGGCCGCGAGCCGGACCCTCCCACTTTTCGATCTGGAAACTGCCGAGAGCCGGCCCAAAACGTTGCTGGAAGTCGGAACCATGCACGACGTACCGGTGCTCCGCGAGATCTGGTCAGCCCTGGTGGGGGCAAACCTGATCAGGCTCGGATCCACCAAAGCCGTTCCCGGCCCGGAAGTGGCCGCCTGGAACAGCACGAATACTAAGGAACGGCTGGACATCCGCCGGATGCTGTCGGTGGTCCTTTTGGTCGGAGTGCTCACCGACGAGGACCAGGTGTGGGACCAGGAAGCGGTAGCCGGGACACTGCTGGCCGTCCTCACCTATGGCACCACCGATGAACCGATGCCCGTGGCGGAACTCGAACGGATGGCGTCGCCGGACCTTGAGGGCGCCTTGCTTCAGGACATAGACCTTGAAGACACGGAACTCGAAGAAACG
>NZ_JAKFFD010000181.1:0-20644 GCF_036675385.1 Pseudarthrobacter sp.
AGCAGTTCGGCAACGCCGAGCACGCTGACCAGGGAGGTTCCCTTGAACATTCCGATCACCTGGTTGCCGGTCGCCGGGATGATCGAGGGCATCGCCTGCGGGATGATGACCTTGCGCATCCTCGTGCCGGAGCTCATGCCCAGGGAGTCGGCGGCCTCGATCTGGCCCTTGCCGACCGAGGAGAACCCGCCGCGGATGATCTCGGCCATATAAGCGGCCTCGTTCAGGGTCAGGCCAACCAGGGCTGCGGTGATAGGTGCCATCAAGGCGTTCATGTCGATCGCGGTGCCGATGTCGGTGAACGGGATACCGATGAACAGGTCCGGGTAGAGCGCGGAGATGTTGAACCAGAAGATCAGCTGAACCAGCACCGGGGTGCCACGGAACAAGGTGATGTAGATACCCGCGGCGATGGAAACCGGCTTCACGTGCGAGGAGCGCATGATTGCCAGGCCCAGCCCCAGCAGCGTTCCCAGGGTCATGCTCGCGACGGTGAGGAAGATTGTGAGCATCAGCCCACGAAGGATGGATTCATGCGTGAAGTACTGGGCAACCACATCCCACTTGAAGTTGGGGTTGGTCAGGACGGAGACGAGGATCCCGATGCCTGCGAGAATGCTGAGGACCCATCCCGCGTACTCGGATCGAGTCCGAAGCCGAAGCCGTGGCTTCAGGGCTGCATCAATGCTAGCCATCGTTGCCTCTCTTCCTTTGTTAGTTGCTGTGACCATGGAGGGCCCCCGCTAGTTCAGCTTGGCGTCGGTGATGGCCCCGGACTCCAGACCCCAGTTCTCCAGGGACTCCTTGTACTCCGGGGTCTCAAGGACGGACTGGATTGCTGCCTGCAGGGCCGGGGTCAGCGGCGAGTCTTTCTTCAGGCCTACGGCGGTCACGTCGCTGTTGCCGACGTTGACCCGGCCAAGCAGGGTGAAGGAACCCGGCTGCTGCTTCTCTGCCCACCCGAGAGCGGTCGTGTCGTAGAGGATGCCGTCGATCCGCTTGGAGTGCAGCTGGGTCAGGGCGTCCTGGACGTTGGGCAGCGTCACGGCGTTGATCGCCGGCTGTCCCTTGGAGGTGCAGGTCTGCTCGCTCAGGGCCGGAAGGCGCTTGAGCTGGCCGGTCGAGCCCTGGGTGACGGCGATGTTCTTCCCGCACAGGGTCTCGACGGTGAGGTTCAGCGGGTTCCCGGCGGCCGCGGCCACGGAGGTGCCGGCCTGGAAGTAATCGATCATGTCCAGGACCTTGAGCCGCTCTTCGGTCTTGGCCATGGTCGTGGCGGTGAAGTCGAACCGGCCACCGTCCAGGCCCGGGACGATCGTATCGAACTTGGTGTCCACGAACTTCAGCTTCAGGTCAAGCTTCTTCGCAACGAGCCGGGCGATGTCCGGGTTGAGCCCGATCGCGGTGGTGTTGTCCTCCGCGAGGAAGGTCGTGGGCGGGTAGTGCAGGTCCATGGCGACCGTGAGCTCGCCCTTGTCCTTGTAGGACTGTGGCAGCAGTGCCACGGCAGCCGCGTCAGCCTGGACGCCCTCGGAGATGTCGGTGGTGTTGTTGGTCTTTGACTTTTCCTCGGATGCCGGAGTGCCGGTGGCCGCGCCGCCACAGGCGCTCAGTGCCAATACGATTGCGAGCCCTGCGGCTGCGGTCTGAACTTTGTTGATGGTCTTCATGGTGCTTCCCTTCGAAATGGTTTCAGCTGTTGTTGATTTGCTGAGATGGGGGCAGTCTTGGTGTTGCTTCCATGCGGTTGTGATCAGGATCTCTTTCCGCATCTACAGCAATGCAACAGCCCAAATCGCCGATTGTCAACAATTGACGATAAATAAATCGAGTATATTTCGGCCCTGATCTTGTTGCGAAAGAATCTCACTAAGAACTGTTGACAATCTACAATCAGCGGATCTAGAGTCGAGGAAAGCGGGAACAGGAGCTCTGATGAACCCTCAGGAACCCGCTGGCGCAGACCAAAGGAAGGCGGCAGGCCACAGATCCGGGCCTCCCGTTCAAGACCCAACGAAACGGACGAATCATGGCAGACTCCAACCGGCCGAAGTACATCTCTTTTGATATCTACGGCACTCTCATCAACTTCGACATTGATCCCACCACGCGTCGCCTGCTCGATGGCCGCATCTCAGAGGAGCAGTGGCCTACCTTCAAGAAGCAGTTCCGCGGTTACCGGTTCGACGAGGTCTGCGGCGACTACAAGCCCTACGAGGCGATCCTCCAGGATTCCTTTGACCGCGTGTGCAAGCGCTGGGGCATTGGGCCGACCGAAGGCGCCGGCGCAGCGTTCGCCGAGGCTGTGCGCGGCTGGGTTGCCCACGAGGACGTGCCGGCTCCGCTGAAGCTCATGGGTGACAACTACAAGCTGGTGGCTCTGTCCAACGCGGACACCAGTTTCCTGGACATCAGCATTCCCAAGCTCGGCGCGGACTTCCACGCCGTTTACACTGCTGAGCAGGCCCAGGCCTACAAGCCGCGCTACCAGGCGTTTGAGTACATGCTGGACACGCTGAACGCCAAGCCGGAGGACTTCCTGCACGTCTCCTCGCACACCCGCTACGACATGCATCCGATGCACGACATGGGCTTCCGGAACCTCTGGATGCTGGACCGTGGCTATGACCCCATTGGCGAGGGCTACGACCTCAACACTGTTAAGTCCCTGGACGAGATCAACAAGCACCTCGGTCTCTAACCGACTTCGAGGCGAAAGGTCAACCCGTGAAACTCATTCCTTACTGGCTGGACACAGCCGAAGCATCCGGAGACTACCGGCAGACTCCGGTACCGGAGAACGTCGATGTGGCAATCATCGGCGCCGGATTTACGGGGCTGTCCGCAGCCCTTGAATTTGCCAAGCAGGGCGCCAGCGTTGCCGTCTTCGAACGCCACACCGTCGGGTGGGGCGCGTCGGGCCGTAACGGGGGAATGGCGACGACCGGGTTGGCCATCAGCTTCAGCACCGCGGTCAAGCGCTACGGCGCCACCCGCGCGGTGGAGATGTTCCAGGAATACAACGACGCCATCGACACCATCGAGAAGCTGGTGCATGAGAACGGCATCGACTGCGATTACAACCGGCACGGAAAGCTCTCGCTGGCGTTCCATAAGTCCCACTACGAGGGCTTCCTGAAGTCGCAGGAGAAGCTGGCCACCCTGGCCAACCACCATGTCACTGTTATCCCGAAGTCCGAGATCCATAGTGAAATCGGCACGGACTTCTACCAGGGCGCGATGGTTGATCCGCTCGGGGCCGGTCTGCACGTGGGCAAGTTCGTGCACGGCTTGGCGGGAGTGGCTGTTGCCGCCGGCGCTGATATCTGCGAGAACGCTGCGGTGACCGAGCTGAAGAAGGTCTCCGGTACCGTGCACGACGTGCACACCACCCGGGGCATCACCCGGGCCAAGCAGGTCCTGGTCGCTACCAGCGGCTACACCGGCAACGTCACGCCGTGGCTGCAGCGCCGTGTGATCCCGGTTGGCAGCTTCATCATTGTCACTGACCCGCTGCCCGAAGACGTGGTCAACCGGATCCTGCCCAACCGGCGCCAGGCCTCGGACAGCAAGATGCTGACCTACTACTTCCGGATCACCCCGGACAACAGGCTCCTCTTCGGCGGCCGGGCCCGTTTTGCCCTGTCCAGCCCGGACTCGGACGTCAAAAGCGCCGAGATCCTGCGCAAGGCCATGCTCGAGCTCTTCCCGTACCTGTCCAACGCCAAGGTGGACTACATCTGGGGCGGCCTGGTGGACCTTTCGATGGACCAGATGGTCCACGCCGGCGTCCACGACGGACTCTACTACTCCCTCTGCTACAGCGGACACGGTGTCCAGATGGCAGCGCACATGGGTAAGCGGATGGCCCACTACATGGCCGGCGACAAGAGCGCCAATGTCTGGGAAGACCTGAAGAACCCGCCCGTCCCGGGCCACTTCGGTCCGCCCTGGTTCCTGCCCTTCATCGGCGCAGCGGCAAAAATCATCGACCGCGTCAAATAGGCAGGATAAGGGTTCACATGCTTTCATCAACGACCGCGGCTCAAGCGCGCCCGAAAACAGCTGAGGAAACAGGATATGGCCGGACAAACGTGGCCAACCTTCCCGGCGGTGCCTTTTTCGAAGGCCAGTGGCAAACCACCGACATGACCCTGGAAATACGGGATCCTGAAGATGGCATCCTGCTGGGCCGAGTATGCACCTCTACACCGCAGGACGTGCGGCGCGCGATCGCGCACATTCATCGCCACCTCCAGACTGACAACTGGCCTCTGCGTTCACGCCGCATGGCGCTGGAGAATGCTGTGCAGCTTCTGGGCGAACAGTCTGAGCGGTTCTCGAAGATCATTGCCGCGGAAAGCAGCAAAACGATCGTCGAGGCGGAGCGTGAGGTGCGGCGTTGCATGGAAACCCTCAGGCTTTCTGCCGCCGCTTCGAGCGAGCTGACGGGGGAGACGCTGGGTTTTGATGACAGCATGGCCGGCGGTAACAAGATCGGCTGGTACAGCCGTAAGCCGGTGGGGATCGTCGCGGCGATCACGCCGTTCAATGATCCCCTGAACCTCGTGGCACACAAGCTGGGTCCGGCCATCATCGGAGGCAACGGCGTCGTGCTTAAGCCTTCCGGCCGAACCCCGCTGTCCGGGCTGGCACTGGTCCAGCTCCTGGTCGAAGCGGGTGTCCCGTCGGGACGTCTCGCCGCGATCGTGGCCGGTCCGGGCGTTTCCGAAGCGCTGGTGACGGATCCGCAGGTGGACCTGATCTCCTTCACCGGCGGTCCCCAGACGGCGGACCGTATTGCCGCCGCGGCAGGTGCCAAGAAGATCATCTCCGAACTCGGCGGCAATAACGCCACGATTGTCTGCCCGGACGCTGACGCTGTCCAGGCAGCCGAGGCGATTGTGGCCGGAGCGTTCGGTGTGGCAGGGCAGAACTGCCTGTCCGTGCAGCGCGTGTACGTCCACATCTCGCTCTTCGAGCAAGTCCTCGAACGCGTCACCGCGGGCACCAAGGCACTCAGGACCGGGTCCAAGCTCGACCGGAACACCGACGTCGGGCCTCTCATTTCGGAGGACGAGGCCCGGCGCGTGGAGGAATGGGTGGAGGAGGCGAAGGCTGCCGGCGCCGCCGTACATGCCGGAGGCAAACGCCGTAACGCCTACTACGAACCCACGGTCCTGACCGATGTGCCCTCGGAATGCCGGGTGATCCGGGAGGAAGTGTTCGGGCCCGTAGTCAGCATCCTGCCCTTCATTGAAGCCCAGGACGCCATTTTTGCGGCGAACAGCTCCGATTACGGTCTCCAGGCAGGTATCTTCACACAATCCATCGACCTTGCCTTGGCCATCGCTGACCGGTTGCACGTAGGCGCCGTTGTCATCAATGAAACCAGCGACGTGCGGATCGATTCCATGCCATTTGGTGGTTTCAAGAAATCCGGTGTGGGCAGGGAAGGCGTCAAGCACGCCGTCCGTGAGATGACCGAACCCAAGAGCACCATCATCAAACTGGTGGAGCCAGCTACGCGGTGGCACCAGCTGACGGGCACCATGGAAGGGAGTGCATCATGAGCACCCACAAAATCGCGGTCATCGCAGGTGACGGGATCGGGAAGGAAGTAGTCCCGGCAGCGATCGAATGCCTTGAGCGGATTGCGCTGATCCATGCCCTCAACCTGGAGTTCACCTATTTCGACTGGGGATCCGACTATTATGGCCGCCACGGACGGATGATGCCCGTTGACGGCCTTGAGCAGCTCGCCAAGCACGACGCCATCTTCCTGGGCGCCGTCGGCTCACCGGAAGTTCCGGACACGGAATCGCTCTGGGGGTTGCTGATCCCCATCCGCCGGGAGTTTCAGCAGTACATCAACCTCCGGCCCGTTAAGACGCTCGACGGCGTGACCTCGCCCCTTGCGGCCGGGCACCCGGTCGATCTGCTCATCGTCCGGGAAAACAATGAAGGGGAGTATTCCGAAATCGGCGGCCGGATGTACCGTGGCCTGCCCGAGGAAAGTGCCATGCAGACCACGGTCTTTACCCGTTTGGGCGTCCTGCGGGCAGCCCACTATGCGGCGCGACTGGCCGCGACGAGGCGCGGGCAGCTTACCTCGGCCACCAAGAGCAACGGCATCGTACACACCATGCCCTTCTGGGACGAGGTCGTTGCCGAGACGGTGCGGGAATATCCGGGCGTCACCCTGACGAGCGAACTGGTGGATGCACTCGCCGCGCACCTTGTCCTGAAGCCCTGGACCTTGGACGTTATTGTCGCCTCCAACCTGTTCGGCGACATCCTCTCGGACCTCGGCAGTGCCGTGACAGGCTCCATCGGCCTGGCTCCCAGCGCAAACCTGAACCCGGAGGGCGACTACCCGTCCCTCTTCGAACCCGTTCACGGCTCAGCGCCCGACATCGCCGGAAAGGGCCTGGCAAACCCGGTAGGGCAGATCTGGTCCGGCGCGATGATGCTGGAGCACCTCGGACACCCCGAGGCAGCGGACCACCTCCAGGCCGCCTTCGAGTCGGCCCTCCGGGAGGGACTCGGCACCCGCGACGTCGGAGGCACTTCGTCGACGTCCGAATTCACTGCCGCAGTCCTGGCCGCGATCGACGTCATCGACGAGATTGGCGCAAGCACGGCAAGCAGGCCGGCGGCAGCACCGGCGTCGTCATGACTGTCCCGGAACGCAAGCGGCCCGTCGTCGCAGTCCTCTACCGGGAGGCTCTGCCGCCCCGCCTGGAAGAGATCGAACAGCTGGCCGAAGTACGCCTGACCAAAGCCGACGGACTGGCTGAGGCCATGGACGGCGCGGACGTTCTGTACCAGTGGCATTCGTTTTCCCCCGCTTTGAGGGAGAACTGGGATGCAGCCTCGTCGCTGCAGTGGGTTCATGTCTCGGCAGCGGGTGTGAGCCAGTTGCTTTTCGATGAGCTGATCCGCAGCAACATCACCTACACGAACTCCCGCGGGGTGCTCAGCCGTGCCATTGCCGAGTTTGCACTTGGCTTTGTCCTGGACATGGCCAAGGACGCCCACGGGTCGTTCCGGCTGCAGCAGCAACAGCGCTGGCAACACCGGGTGACCCGGAAGATCCAGGGCCAACGGGCACTCGTGGTGGGTACAGGTTCCATCGGACGGGAGACCGCGCGTTTGTTCCGAGCCGTGGGTATGGAGTTGAGCGGGGCCGGGCGCACAGGTCGATCGCGTGACGACGACTTTGATGTGGTCTATTCCTCCGCGGACCTGGCCAAAGTGGTGCCGGACTTCGACTATGTTGTGCTCGCGGCACCATTGACGGCAGCTACGAAGGGCCTGGTGAACGCGGACGTCCTTTCGGCGATGAAGCCGTCAGCGCGCCTGATCAATGTGGGGCGGGGGGAACTCGTTGAGACAGATGCGCTGGCCGAAGCGTTGGCCTCCGGCTCCATCGCCGGCGCTGCCCTTGATGTTGTCCACCCGGAGCCGCTGCCTGAAGGGCACGCGCTCTGGAACATGGAGAACGTGATAATCACACCTCACATGAGCGGCGACACCGTAGATTATCTTGACGATCTGGGCAAGTTGTTCGTGGACAACCTCCGTCTGTTCATCGAGGGCCAGCCATTTCAAAACGTTGTGGACAAGTCCCTCGGATTCGTCTCAGTTTCCTGACTCTCCATCCTTAGAGGACCCCGTTATGCCCACGTCAACTAAAACAACTACGATCAAACACTTCATCAATGGCGTTGAAACCACGGGCGAGGGCAACAGTGTCCTGCACGTGCACAATCCGGCAACGGGCCAGGTGACCGGTGAATTGCGCCTTGCCGACGAAGCAGACCTGAATACCGCCGTCGCTGCTGCCAAGAAGGCAGCCGAGACCTGGGGCGATATCTCCGTGGCCAAGCGAACCAATGTGCTGTTCAAGTTCCGCGAACTCGTCGCAGCGCACGTGGACGATCTCGCCGAACTGATCACCGCCGAGCACGGCAAGGTCCTCTCCGATGCCAAGGGCGAGATCGGCCGCGGCCTCGAGGTCATCGAGTTCGCCTGCGGCATCCCCACCCTGCTCAAGGGCGACTACTCGGACCAGGTCTCCACCGGCATCGACGTCTTCTCCTTCCGCGAACCCCTGGGCGTGGTGGCCGGCATTACCCCGTTCAACTTCCCTGTCATGGTCCCGCTGTGGATGGCCCCGATGGCCATTGCCACCGGCAACGCCTTCATCCTCAAGCCCTCGCACCGGGTTCCCTCAGCCGCCATGTTGCTGGCGAGGCTGTGGAAGGACGCAGGACTGCCGGACGGTGTCTTCCAGGTCCTCCACGGCGACCGCGAAGTTGTGTCCGGCCTGCTCACGCACCCCGATGTGGACGGCATCTCCTTTGTGGGTTCCACCCCGATCGCCCAGTACGTCCACGAGACCGCCACAAAGCACGGTAAAAGGGTCCAGGCTCTGGGCGGGGCGAAGAACCACGCGATCATCATGCCCGACGCCGACCTGGACAACGCCGCGGACCACCTCGCCGCCGCCGCCTTCGGCTCCGCCGGACAGCGCTGCATGGCCATCTCCGTTGCCGTCGCGGTCGGTGACGCCGCCGACCTTTTGGTCAAGAAGGTCCAAGAGCGAGCCCTGGCCGTGAAGGTCAACAACGGCACCGAGCCCGACGCCGATATGGGCCCGGTGATCAGCCCCGAATCCCGCGAATTCATCGTCAACACCGTCACCGAAGCGGAACGGGCAGGCGCTGCCCTGGTGGTGGACGGCCGCGACCTCGTGGTCCCGGGCCACGAGGAAGGGTTCTGGGTAGGCCCCACGGTCATCGACCACGTCAAGACCGAAATGACCGCCTACACCGAGGAAATCTTCGGACCGGTCCTCGTGGTGGTCCGCGTCCAGGACCTGGACGCAGGCATCGCCCTGATCAACGCCAACCCCTACGGCAACGGCACCGCCATCTTCACCTCCTCCGGCGCCAACGCCCGCAAGTTCCAGCGCTCCGTTGACGTCGGCATGATCGGCATCAACGTGCCGCTGCCCGTGCCGGTGGCCTACCACTCCTTCGGCGGCTGGAAGGCTTCACTGTTCGGCGACAAGCACATCTACGGCCCGGAAGGCGTCTCCTTCTACACCCGTGGCAAAGTAGTCACGTCCCGCTGGCCCGAGCCCACCCACGCCTCGGGTGCCTCCTACAACTTCCCGTCGAGCTAATGGCCGAGACCAAACTTTCCGTCCCGGCAACCAGCGACAGCAGAACGGAAACTGACTTCATGGGAAGGCGGGAAATACCGTCCACGGCCTACTGGGGCATTAATACGCTGCGCGCAGTGGAGAACTTCCCCATTACGGGCACGGCCGTCTCCTCGCATCCTCACCTTGTCAGGGCGCTGGCCCAGGTCAAGCACGCCGCGGTCCTTGCCAACTTTGATCTGGGCCTCATCGATGCCTCGAAGAAGGACGCCATCGCGCGCGCCTGCGATGACATCGAACGTGGTCTGTTGCAGGAACAGTTCGTGGTGGACGTCATCCAGGGCGGAGCCGGGACCTCGACGAATATGAATGCCAACGAGGTCATCGCCAATCGTGCCTTGGAACACCTGGGGCTTCGCAAGGGCAAGTACTCGGTCATCCACCCCAATGCGGACGTGAATCTCGGTCAATCCACGAACGATGTATACCCGACTGCGATCAAGATTGCCACCATCCAGGGTGCCGTCGAGTTGCTGGCCGCCATGGGGCATCTGCGTAAAGCCTTGGCCCGGAAAGCCGTGGAGTTTGATGACGTAGTCAAGGTCGGCAGGACTCAATTGCAGGATGCCGTGCCCATGACCCTTGGCCAGGAGTTCAGCACTTACGCAGTCATGGTCGACGAGGACGAACGACGCATTCGCGAGGCCCTGGTCCACCTGCACGAGATCAACCTCGGCGCTACGGCCATAGGCACAGGAATCAATACGCACCCTGACTATGCGGCCGTGGCATGTGGCCACCTTCAGGGCATCACAGGGCTGCCTCTGGTGACTGCAGGGAACCTCGTTGAAGCCACGCAGGATTGCGGCGCTTTTGTCCTGTTTTCCGGTACCCTCAAACGTGTCGCAGTGAAACTGTCGAAAGTCTGCAACGACCTGCGGCTGCTCTCCTCCGGGCCAAGGGCAGGCTTCGCCGAAATCAACCTTCCTCCCCGTCAAGCCGGATCCAGCATCATGCCGGGCAAGGTCAATCCGGTCATCCCAGAGGTGGTCAACCAGGTGGCCTTCGAGGTTATAGGCAATGACCTGACCATCACCATGGCCGCAGAAGCGGGGCAGCTGCAGCTGAACGCCTTTGAACCCATCATCGCGCACACTTTGTTCTCGAGCCTCAATCATCTCGCGGCGGCATGCACAACGCTGGCTGACTACTGCATTGACGGGATAAGCGCGAACAAGGAGTTCCTGCGTTCGCAGGTTGAGGCCAGCATCGGCGTCGTCACCATCCTCAATCCGCTCATCGGCTATGCCGAAGCGACTTCCGTTGCCCGACAGGCCCTGGCCACGGGCCGCAGTATCACCTCCCTCGTGCTTGAGCGAGGCCTGTTGACGCCCGACGAACTCGAGGCGATCCTTCAGCCCGAACATTTGGCAAACCCGCAGGCCCGCAGTTCGGAGTCCCTGCCGCTCTAGCGAGGTCGCCGTGAAGTTAGGAACCCAGGAATGACCACTGTTGCCAAAGCCTATGTCGCCACCTCGGCCACAGAATTGCAGCCCGGGCTCATTGAACGACGTGAGCCTGGCGAGTTCGAAGTACGGATTTCCATTAAGTTCACGGGTGTCTGCCATTCAGACATTCACACTGCGAGAGGCGAGTGGGCAGGAGTCAACTACCCGATCGTCGTCGGGCATGAGATTGCCGGCATCGTTGAGGCGATCGGGCCGAAGGTATCGCGCCATGTCGTTGGAGACCGTGTGGGCGTGGGGTGTTTCGTGGACTCCTGCCGGGAATGCGATAACTGTTTGGCCGGGGAGGAACAGTACTGCCTGTCCGGAGCGGTGAGTACGTATAACTCGACAGGGCGCGATGGCCTGCCAACCGCTGGCGGATACAGCACAAGCATCGTGGTGGATGAGAATTATGTTCTGCGGCTTCCTGAGGGTATTTCGATGGAAGCTGCCGCGCCGCTGCTGTGCGCCGGGATCACGATGTATTCGCCGCTGCGCACCTGGGGTGCCGGTCCCGGGAAGAGAGTGGCAGTCATTGGCTTTGGCGGGTTGGGCCACATGGGGGTCAAATTCGCGGCGGCCTTAGGTGCTGATGTCAGTGTGCTGAGCCAATCACTCAAGAAGCAGGAGGATGCGCTCCGTCTGGGGGCGAGAACGTACTTCGCCATGTCCGATCCCGACGCCTTCGATGTTCTGCGGGGACACTTCGACCTGATCATTAACACGGTGTCAGCCGATCTTGACATCGACCGCTACCTTTCCCTGCTCGCTGTTGACGGTGCCTTGATCATGGTGGGACTACCGTCGGAGCCGTTGACTTTACGCGTCTGGTCGCTGGCAGGGTCCAGGCGCACTCTCGCCGGGTCGAAGCTGGGCGGTATTGCACAGACGCAGGAAATGCTCGAATTCTGTGCGGCCCGCGGGTTAAGTGCCGAGGTGGAGGTCATTCCCGCGGACAAGATCAATGACGCATTCGATCGGGTGATCGCCAGTGACGTGCGGTATCGCTTTGTCATCGATGCAAGCACGTTCTAAGCCTCGTGTTGCTCCGAAGGAAGAACGACGGCGTCGCTCACCGTTCAGACTACGGTTTCCGACGAAATCCCGCCTGCTCCACAAGCTCGGTCAGCCACGGGCGGTGCCCCTGATGGAAGACCATTCCGTCAGGGAGACCCTGAACCGTAGGTGTGGAATTGACGATGTCGATTGTTATTCGGCCGCCGGCCATGGGCGCATTGCTGATGTGAAGATCGCCGTAGGACTCGGGCAGCACCGGATCCATCCAGAATCCGCCGCGCGAAACATGGGTGTCGTACCGCATCATGCTGGTCACCAACTGGATCGGTGTGGTGGCTGCCCAGGCCTGGGGGGAACAGGCGGTCGGATAGGGCACGGGTGCCGGAAGCTGCCGACGGTCAAAACCGCAGAACAGTTCCGGCAGCCGTCCATCCGAGAACTCTGCCGCTTCCAGGAGAGCGGTAGCGATCCGTTGCGCCTCCTCGACAAACCCGTATCGCATGAGTCCTGCTGCGATGACCGCATTGTCATGCGGCCAGACCGAGCCGTTGTGATAGCTGGCCGGGTTGTAGGCTCCCATGTCACTGGCCAGCGTCCTGACTCCCCAGCCGCTGAACATTTCCGGGGACATCAGCCGCTCTGCCACCAGTGGGGCTTTGTCCTCATCAACCAAGCCGACCCACAAACAATGCCCCATATTGGAGGCGCATGAGTCAACCTGACGCTTCTTACCGTCGAGGGCGACGGCGTAGTAGCCGCGATCAGGCATCCAGAATTGCTCGTTGAACTGTTCTTTCAACCGTGCCGCCCGATCGGCCAGCTCTGTGCCCAAAGCCTGGTCACCGGCGTCGTACGCTATCCACGCGCGGGCCATGTAAGCGTCGTAAACATAAGCTTGAACCTCGCACAAGGCAATGGGAGGTTCAGCCAGACGGCCGTCGGCAAAGTTGATGCCGTCCCAGGAGTCCTTCCAGCCCTGATTGATCAGACCCCGCGGGTTGAGACGCTCGTACTCTACGAAGCCGTCACCATCCTTGTCGCCGTAGTCGCGAATCCATTCCAAGGCTCGGTCGGCATGGGGGAGTAGGTTGGCGATGGTGTCCTTCGCGAAACCCCAGCGGCTCACGGACCCCAAGACGATAACAAACAACGGGGTGGCGTCAACGCTGCCGTAGTAGATGGATTTTCCGCCAAGTGCGAGATCGCTGGAAACATCGAGACGGACCTCATGCAGAATTTTTCCGGGCTCCTCCTCGCTCAGGGGATCCACCGCCCGGCCTTGGCGGTCTGCCAGGGTCTGCAGCGTGCCGAGGGCCAGTGATGGATCCACCGGCATGGCCATCTCCGATGCCCACAGTGAGTCACGGCCGAACAATGTCATGAACCACGGGGCTCCGGCCGCAACGACAACGCGATCAGGATGTACGGGGTCCTCGATGCGCAGGGCGCCCAAATCGTCGTAGCTTCTGCGAAGAGTCCGTTCAACGGACTTGTTGCCGATTTGGACAACGGGAATTTTTGCTACCCATTCCTGTCGACGCCGGTCCCGGGGCGACAAGTCGTCACCGTCCGGGTGGACGAACGACATAGTGGGAGAACTTGCCGCCTCGTTGCTCGGAACTGCGGTGAGAACCGTACTCCACTGGCTGTGCGGCGCGATCAATGCACGATATTTGAGGGTGCCTTCCGTGACGTCGGCTCCAGGCGCCTGGACCAGGATGCCCTTTCGGATGTCATGCCATACCGCCCGGATGGTTAGCGAATCTCCCTCCGCATGGCGCGTCTGATCCCAGCGCCGCTGGATCCTGGCTTCCTTCACTTCAAAGAGGTCGGCGAAGTCCGCTTCGAGGCTCACGGCAATGTCACATTGGACGGGATCCGGCGAGTAGTTACGAATAGTGATCTGTTCCTGGATGCCAGCACCGACTTCCCGAAGCCGCTCCACGATGACCGGGCTGTCGGCGTACCCGTCCGAGCGCGGAACGCGCCCCACAAAGAGTGCCCGGTAGGGTTCCTTGGTTTGCGCTGTCAGCGGCTCAAGCGCCTGCCCATTAATGGTCAGATTCCAGCGGGAGAGGATCCGGGTGTCCTGGAAGAATGCCCCGTGCGGATACTCAGGGTGAATGTCTCCATTCGGCAGCGAAATGCAGAAATTGGATCCCTCGACCAGCGTCACTGTTCCGGCCCCAAGGGGACCGGCCGCCGTGTCCGCGTTCCACCCAGCCAATTCAGTCTCCCTCGACCCATTGGTCCGAAACGCCGGCGACAGGTTCGGTATCGTCGGAGGCCTCGGATTCCATCTATATTTTCGAAGCTACGCCGCTCGGGTGAAAGGCGCCAGAGCAAAAGGGCGCCATCGAGGCAGGGCGTTTGGGCAAACGCTCAACGAGACTTTGGGAAGGATCGACAAAAGCAATTGCCGGGAACGCCATCTCGTAACAGTCAGCCGAAAGCGTCCAACTGCAGATGGACAGACAAGAGGATGACACCCAGGGCAAGGATCCCGGTGCATATGCGGGACAAGGAGCTGTAGACGGCGCTGGTGCTGGTCAGGAGCCCTCCCGCAATAAGTATGACCAGGCTAATCATCGCGCCTCCACGTTACGGATGCAGGAAATCTGCGGTGTGTCGTCGGTCCCCAGGACCTCTCAGGAGGCGTAGGCATCGTCAGTGAGTAACTCGTAGCCGTCTTCGATGTGGAACAGACGGCGATCACCGATACCGTCAATCACCCAGATCATTTGGCCATCTTCTGTTCGTTCGTCGATGGTGCCTTTGTGGCACTGCACGCCCTCACGGTGAAGGGTGACGATGTCACCACGCTGGAGTGAAGTCCACATGGATACCTGCCTGGCTGTACGACCACTTTGTCGCATCATGTGCCTTTCTTATCGAACGGGGGCCCTGAGATGGCTTTGTGGGGCGAAGAGGAAAAACTCTACTTACACTCTATCGTCGATTGTTGACAATTGATAGGCTGTCATTGTGCCCCTTTCAAGAGCACCAGGCCCGGCTATGACGAGATCTGCCAGATTCTGAGTGGAACCGCGACCATCACGGAGGCAGACGGAAGTAGTTTTGAAGTCGGTCCGGGCTCCTTGTTCGTGACGCCCGCCGGGTGGGAGGGTACCTGGCTCATCCATGACACGCTTCGCAAGATGTGGGTGGTGGCGGACCTTCCTGCCGCTGCCAGCTGACACGGAACACCCCTGACGCTTTTGCTGGAGGAATGCCATGAAGAAAAGACACCTGGCAGCGCAGCCCACTCCTGACCTCGCCGGAAGCTCGCGCACTGGTCACCATTGCCCGAAATCCGGGTGGTGGCTGGCCCGTGAAAACCCGGGCGACGCAAGGTTTATCACCAGAGGCGACGTGATGCCTGCCTCTGGCGGCGGACCGGCGCTCTGGATGATGAAGACGGCGGCGGACATGCGGGACCCCGGACCGGCAACAGCGTTGCAAGCCACCTCTTTGGCTTAGCGGCACGCGATCCTGTCGACCCGCGTGGCAAGCTCCTGGCCGCTGACAGCCAGAGTTGGAATTGGCATTCTTCGATGTGGGCCCTTGGTTGCCGCAGCGAAGATGCCATCAGTTGCGGCGCATCAGTGTTGGAGTCTGGCCGGCCGTAGGTTTCGGCAGGTCTCCTGCGTCCAGGGCGGTCCACAGCCCCTGTGTCCGGCAGGGGATCGAGGCCTCAACCAGCGCCTGGCTATGTGGGTGCCGGGGCGCCGCGAAGAAGTCCTTGGTTTCCGCCACCTCGATCACGCGCCCCTCCAGCAGTACGGCCACACGGTCGCACATGTACCGCACCACGTCCATATCGTGCGAGATGACGATCAGGGACAGGTTGCGTTCACGCTGGAGCCGCAGCAGCAGGTTCAGGATGGTTCGCTGGGTGAGGGCGTCGAGTGCCGAGGTGGCTTCGTCACAGATCAGCACCTGGGGTTCCAGCAGCAGGGCGCGGGCGATGGTGGCGCGCTGGAGTTGGCCGCCGGAGCACTGGCCCGGGCGCTTGTCCAGCAAGGCTGCATCCAGCTCCACCTCGTCCATCACGGCAGCGATCCGCTCGTCGCGCTGTTCCGGTCGAAGGGCATGGTGTGAGCGCAGCGGGGCCTGCAGGCTGGCACGGAGGGACATCCGCGGGTCAAAGGCGCCGTGCGGTTCCTGGAACACCAGCTGCACCGCGGTGTCCTGACGCGGACCAGCGGCGTCCAGCTGCCGGGTAATGGATCCTGTGCTGGCTGCTTCCAGGCCCACGATGGCTTTGGCCAGGGTGCTCTTGCCGGATCCAGATTGGCCCAGGACACCCAGGATCTCCCCGAGCTTAAGGGTCAGCGAGACGTCCTGCAGCGCGGCATGGCCCAGTTTCCGCCGCGATCCGAACTGCTTGCCCACGCCGTCCAGCACCAGGATTTCGCGTTCCGTGGAGGGCGGACGCCGGCGGGACTCCGGCGCCAGTCGCGCGGCGGCCAGCAGATCCCGGGCGTAGGTCGTCTTGGGCCGGGTCAGGAAGTCGCCGGCCGGACCGGACTCCACGATACTGCCGGAGTTCATAACCAGGACCCGGTCCGCGAAGGCGGCAACGGATGCGATGTTGTGGGTGATGTAGAGAATGCCCAGGCCGCGTTCGCGGCGTTCCCGGTCCAGCAGTTGCAGGATCTGGCGTTCCAGCATTTTGTCCAGCGCCGACGTCGGCTCGTCTGCCAGCAGCATCCCGGGCTGCCCGGCCAGCGCCAGGGCTGTCATGGCGCGCTGAGCCATGCCGCCGGAGAGCTGGTGCGGATAAGCCCGGATCCCCCTGGCGGGATCGGCAAAGCCCACTTCCTCGAGCAGGTTCAGCGCTTTGCTGCGCGCCTTTGAGCCCCGCAGGCCGGCATGGAGGCGCAGCGGCTCCTTGAGGTGCTGCCCGATGGTCCGGTTCGGGTTAAACATCCGTTTGGGCTGCTGGAACAGCATCCCCAGCCGGCCCCCGCGCACGGAGTTGAGCTCGTGTTCGGTGGCCCGGGTAAGGTCCAGGTTTCCCAGCCTGATGGAACCGCCCGTGATTCCCAGGCTAGGGGGCAGCAGCCGGAGGCAGGACATCGCGGTCAGCGTCTTGCCGGAACCGGAGCTGCCCACCAGCGCAACGAACTCACCGGGATCCAGGGACAGGGAGACACCTGAGAGCAGGGGCTTGCAGTAACCGCCTCCGTCGGGTTCCTTGTGGCTCACCTCCAGGCCGTCCATGACCAGGCCGTTATTCACAGAGCTCATTTTTCCGCCGCCTGGGGCATCAGCAGCGGGGCCGCTGCCATGTGGGCTGCCCGCTGGCCGATCAGGGTCACGCAGAGGGCAACCGTGAAAATGACCAGGCCCGGGGCGAGGATTCCCAGCGGGGCGCGGTCCGCGAAGGGTTGTGCAGCTGCCAGCATGGAACCCCAGTCCGATTGCGGCGGCTGCACGCCCAGGCCCAGGTAGGAGAGGGCGCCCACGCTAATGAGCAGGTGCCCGAACCGCAGCGTCGCCTGGCCCAGGATCGGTGCGGCGAGGTGGGGCAGGATGTGCCGGAAGATAATGAACGACGGCGGGCAGCCCACCACACGGGCTGCGTCCACGAAGCCCCGGGCCGAGACGTCGTATGCCAGGGTGCGCGCCAGCCTGGCAAAAGGCGTCCACCCGGTGACCGTGAGCGCGAGCAGCAGCGGCCCGAAACCCGTGCCCAGTGCAGCAACGATGAACAGCGCCACCACCATTTCCGGCAGCGCCAGCAGGACGTCGTTGGTGCGCGTCAGGAATTCGTCCACCCAGCCGCGGCGCCGCGCGCTGAGGATGCCGATGGCCACGCCCAGAAGACAGGTCAACAGCGTGGCCAGCGCGGCCACGGACATGGAGAATTGGCCACCTTCGAGGATCCGGCTCAGGGTGTCCCGGCCCAGGTTGTCCGTGCCCAGCCAGTGTGCGGGCGAGGGCGGGGCCAGGCGCTCTGCCAGGTTCTGCACCGCAGGCGGGTAGGGCGAGATCCACGGGGCCAGAAGCACTGCCAGCACAATAAGGGCAAGCACGGCCGTGGCCAGGGTAGTGACAGTCAGGCGGCTACGCAAGGGATCCTCCCACCGTGGGGCTGAGGAAGCGGTGGACGAAGTCCGCCAGGGTGGTCACGCCGACAGCGAGTGCCACCACTACCACCACTCCACCCTGGGCCAGCGGGATATCGCTGTTTACTACGGCGTCGAAAAGCAGCCTGCCCATGCCGGGCACGGCGAAGATGACCTCCACAATGACCGATCCGCCCAGCAGGCCCGCGAACCACACGGCGAACAGGGTGGACAGCGGCACCAGTCCGTTCGGCACCACGTGGCGGAGTACGGCCTGGCCCTGGCTCAGTCCCCTGGCGCGGGCTGCCGTCACGTGCTCCGCGGCTGCGGCGTCGATGATGCCGGCCCGTACGGCCGAGGTGAAGAAGCTGATGGGCCGCAGGGCAAGGGTCAGAGCGGGCAGTACGGCAGATGACATGTCGTTCCAGCCTGCGGTGGGCAGCACGGACAGCTTCAAGGCAAAGACCAGCACCAAGACGGGAGCAACCCAGTATTCCGGCATGGCGATAAGGGCCTGGGTGACGGCGGTGATGGCCTTGTCAGCGGTGCTTCCCGGCCGCAGTCCGGCAATGATTCCCAGGGGGAGCGATACCGCCGCGGCCAGGACCAGCGCCATGGTGACCAAGCTGAGCGTGACGGAGAGCGCCGGGAGCACCTGCTCCGCCACCGGCGTGCGGCTCACGAAGGACAGTCCCATATCGCCGCTAAAGAAATCCCCGAGCCAACGGAAGTACTGGACGGCCAGGGGGTCGTTCAGGCCAAGGCTCTCGCTGAGCCCCTTCACCGCGGACCCATCCACGGCGTCTCCTGCCACCCGTGACCGGATGATTTTCCGCACCGGATCCCCTGGCGTGAAGTACGGGATCAGGAAGACCGCGAAAGAGGACACCACAACGGCGGCCACCAGGGTGGCCGTCCGTTTGGTGATGAACTGCAGCATATGTGGCGGGTTTCGGGGAGCTGGTCTAGGACGCGGCCTTGCCTGTCTTGGCCGTCAGGACGTAGCGGGACAGCGGGTCCTGGACGTAGGAGAGGACGCTGGTGCGGATCGCGTCGGTTGCCTGTTCGTTCACGAGCCAGGCGTTGACCGCCTTGTCCTGGAGGATCTGGCCCGCCTTGGCGTACAGCTTGTAGCGCTCGTTCGTATCAACGGTTTTGGTTGCTTCGGCGATGATCCGGTCGTACTCCGGGTCGCAGAAGTGGCTCAGGTTGTAGGTGCCTTTGCAGGTGTAATCGGCGGTGAGGAACCCGATAGGGTCGGCGATGTCAATCAGCCGGTTGCGCTGACTGAGCAGCATGTCGTAGTTTCCTGCCAGGACGTCCGGCTCCGCCGAAGCATATTCCTTGGATTGGATCGTGACGGGGATGCCGATGTTCTTGAGATTCTCCTGGACGACGGCGGCAACGTCACCGAATTCGGCGCGCTCCACGATGGCGATGATTTCCAAGGGGCGGTCGGCGGTGTACCCGGCGCTGGCGAGCAGCTCGCGGGCTTCCTCAAGGTTCTGCTGCTGCTTTTCCTGCTTTTCGCCCGCCCAGGGCTCGGAGGGCGCGAACGGTCCGGTGGCCGGGATGGCGGCACCTTCGTAGACGCTGGCAGCCAAAGCGTCGAGGTCCAGCGCGTCTCGGACCGCCTTGCGGACGTCAACTTTGTCCAGAGGTGCGCGGCCGTTGTTCATGTAGAGCGTGGCAGTGCGGGGCGAATCGGCACCCAGCACCGTGACGCCGTCGTCCGCTTTCAGCGCGGCGATGCTGGCGACGGGGATGGACAATGAGATGTCCGCTTCACCGGTCTGCACCTGCGCGGCGCGCGTGGCGCCGTTGGTGATGAAGCGGATCTCGGCGCCGGCGAGCTGCACGTCACCGCCCCAGTAGTTCTCGTTGCGGTCCAGGGTCAGGGACTGCTTTGCCTTCTCCGAGACGGGAGTGAACGGCCCGGTGCAGTGCCCGAACGGGTCCACGCCTTCATCCTTGTAGGCAGCTGGTGCCAGGATGCCGGTGTTGACGCTGGCCAGCCGGTACGGCACCAGCGGGTTCTCCGCCGGCGTGCTGACCCGGACGGTCTGTGCGTCCACGGCGGTGACACTGCTGATCATGGTGCGGTTGAAGGCCCGAGCGGGGACCTTTGCGTCCAGGACGTGGTTAAGCGCCGCCACCACGGACTCGGCGGTGAGCTCTGCACCGTCCTGGAACATGACGCCCTGGCGGAGGCTGAAGTCCCATTCCAGGGGTGAGGTCTGCTTCCACTCGGTGGCCAGCGAGGGCAGGACCTTGCCTTCGGCCTGGTTGTAGGCGGTCAAGGTCTCCAGGCAGCCGGACAGGGACAGGATGTAGGCGGCATCGGACTCAATGGCCCAGTTGGCTACTGGAGCCCGGAAGTTGTCCACGATAATCCGCTGGCTCGTGTCAGCCGCGGCGGTGGTCCCGGCGGACTGGGTCTGGGTGCCGCTGAAGCCGCAGCCGGTGAGGGTCAGGGCAGCCGCCGCAGCCAGGATGGCGCGGGGACGGAGGAACGAACGCACAGGAAACCGCCTTGCAAGGCTGCCGTGGGGATCGGCAGGAATAAAAGAAGGGACTACTTAGGGTAGCCTTCCCTTCCGGTAAAGCAGCAATTTGATGACGTGCGCGCCCAGTAAGGAGAAGGGGGAGCGCCCTCCTGACGGGCGCCGCCGTCGTACTTTCCTGCCCAGTTGTCGCCGCCGGACTTTCCCGGGCGTACCCGGGAGGAGCGCACGCTCGCAGCTCTCTGAAACTTACGTGAGGCCGAGCTGCTTGGTAGCGACCATGAGCGTTTCCTTGGCGGTCAGCGCGGAAATGGCTGCCACTGCCCGGAACGGCTCAGAGGGAATGTGCGTGACCAGGGGTGGCAGCAG
>NZ_JAKFFD010000137.1:0-4667 GCF_036675385.1 Pseudarthrobacter sp.
GCTGGACATACTCCGGACCCATCTGGACCTTCGCCTTGATCCACTCCGGCTTCCGCTCCACGGGTACTGCAGAGTTGCGCTGCTCAACGCGCAGCAGCTTCCGGCCTTCTGGTGCCAGTGTCATCAGTTCTCTTCCCTTAGCATTCCACTACGTTGACGGCGAGGCCGCCCATGGCTGTTTCCTTGTACTTGGAGCTCATGTCCCTGCCGGTCTCGCGCATGGTCACGATCACCTCGTCCAGGGAAACGCGGTGCGTTCCGTCGCCCCAGAGCGCCATCTTCGCGGCGTTGATGGCCTTCGCCGCCGCGATCGCGTTGCGTTCGATGCACGGCACCTGGACCAGCCCGCCGATCGGATCGCACGTCAGGCCCAGGTTGTGTTCCATCGCGATCTCCGCCGCGTTTTCCACCTGCTGGGGTGTACCGCCCAGCACCTCGGCGAGGGCGCCGGCCGCCATGGACGACGCCGATCCCACCTCGCCCTGGCAGCCCACCTCGGCACCCGAAATGGACGCCTGTTCCTTGTACAGCACCCCGATGGCACCGGCCGTGAGCAGGAACTTGACCACAACGTCGTCGCGGTCTTCCTGCGTGGCCTTGTCCATGCCGGGTGCGAAATGCAGCGCGTAATACAGGACTGCCGGGATGATGCCCGCAGCGCCGTTGGTGGGGGCCGTGACCACCCGGCCGCCGGACGCGTTTTCCTCGTTCACTGCCAGGGCGATGAGGTTTACCCATTCCTGCCAGTACTTCGGGTCGCGGTCCTTGTCCTCCTTTTCGAGCCGCTCATGCCAGTCCGGAGCACGACGGCGGACCTTCAGTCCGCCGGGCAGCAGGCCCTCACGCTTGAGGCTGGTGGCCACACACTCCTCCATGACGGAGTAGATGTGCAGCAGGCCTTCGCGGATTTCTTGTTCGGATCGGGAGGCAAGCTCGTTGACGAACATGACATCGCCGATGGACAGGCCCTTGGACTGGCACCGGCCCAGCAGTTCCGCGGCGGTGCGGAACGGCAGCGGCAGTTCCTTCTTGGACTCGTCCAGTTCCTTCAGGGCCGCGTCCTCTTCGCCTTCGCGGACAATGAAGCCGCCGCCGACGGAGAAGAACGTGGCCTTGTGGAGGACTTCGCCTGCCTCGTCAGTGACGGTGAAGGTCATGCCGTTGGTGTGCCGCGGCAGGACTGTGAGCGGGCGCAGGACAATATCCTTGACGCCGTACGGCAGGGGTACGGAACCGGCGAGCTGGAGGGTGCCGGTTTCGGCGATCGCTGCGAGCCGCTCCTCCACCTCGGCCGGCAGGATCTTCTCGGGGTGGAAACCCTCCAGGCCCAGCAGGATGGCCGTCATGGTGCCGTGGCCGTGGCCGGTTGCCGCCAGCGACCCGTAGAGGTCCACCCGCAGCCCGGCCACCCTGTCCAGGCTGCCGGAGCCCTTGAGCTCCTCGGCAAACACTGCGGCAGCGCGCATCGGCCCCACAGTGTGAGAGCTCGACGGCCCGATCCCGACGGAGAACAAATCAAAGACTCCAACGGCCATGTGCGTTTCCTAACTAAAAAATTACTAATGACGAGCCGGGCATCCTGCGTAAGCGGCAGGAAGTCCGAACTCCCTGTAGGGGCTGGCGGAGCCGGGCTTTTCGAAAGCGTGCGTCAAAGCGAGGTACGAGCAGCACGCGTGAAAAGTCCGGTCCGCCGGTCCCGGACACTACCCGAGGTTTGCGACAGACGGGTACAGCGGGTGGGCGGCGGCGAGAGCCTCGACCCGGTGACGCAGGCCGGAAAGGTCCGCGTCGGCGTCGGCAATCAAAGCCTCGGCGATGATGTCCGCGACTTCACGGAAGGCTGCCTCGCCGAAACCACGGGTGGCCAGCGCGGGGGTGCCGATCCGGAGGCCGGAGGTGACCATCGGAGGGCGCGGGTCGAACGGCACGGCGTTGCGGTTGACGGTGATGTCAATCGCGGCGAGGCGGTCCTCGGCCTGCTGGCCGTCCAACTCGCAGTTGCGCAGGTCAACCAGGACCAGGTGCACGTCGGTGCCGCCGGAGATCACGTTGATGCCCTTGGCGGTGACGTCCGGCTGGACCAGGCGGTCGGCCAGTATGCTGGCGCCGGCGAGGACGCGCTCCTGGCGTTCCTTGAACTCCGGCGTTGCTGCGATCTTGAAGGCCACGGCCTTGCCGGCGATGACGTGCTCCAGCGGGCCGCCCTGCTGTCCGGGGAACACAGCCGAGTTGATCTTCTTGGCGATCGCGGGGTCGTTGGAGAGGATGATGCCTCCGCGCGGACCGGCGAGGGTCTTGTGCGTGGTGGAGGTGGTGACGTGGGCGTGCGGCACCGGGCTGGGGTGCAGGCCAGCTGCCACCAGACCGGCGAAGTGCGCCATGTCCACCATCAGGAAGGCACCCACCAGATCGGCGATCCGGCGGAACTCGGCGAAGTCCAGCTGGCGGGCGTAGGCGGACCAGCCGGCGACGATCAACTGCGGCTTGTGCTCCAGCGCCAGGCGCTCCACCTCGGCCATGTCAATGGTGTGGGTGTCTTCGCGGACCTGGTACGGGACCACGTTGTAGAGCTTGCCGGAGAAGTTGATCTTCATGCCGTGGGTCAGGTGGCCGCCGTGGGCCAGGTTCAGGCCCATGATGGTATCGCCCGGCTTGATCAGCGCGTGCATGACCGAGGCGTTGGCCTGGGCGCCGGAGTGCGGCTGCACGTTGGCGAACTCGGCACCGAACAGGGCCTTGACGCGGTCGATGGCCAGCTGCTCGATAACGTCCACGTGCTCGCAGCCACCGTAGTAGCGCTTGCCCGGGTAGCCCTCGGCGTACTTGTTGGTCAGGACCGAGCCCTGCGCCTGCATCACGGCAACGGCCGTGTGGTTCTCGGAGGCGATCATTTCCAGGCCATTGCGCTGGCGGCGCAGTTCGTCGTCGATCTTGACGGCGATCTCGGGGTCCAGCACCGACAGGTCGGTGTCCAGGCTCGCGGAAACTACCTGCTCAAAGACTCTGATTGTGCCCGCGTCCGCGGCAGCGGCGATCACAGTTCGCCACCGTTTACTTCGGCGTATTCCTGGGCGGACAGCAGCGGGCCCTCGGACTCGACGGTCACCTTGAAGAGCCAGCCGGCACCGTACGGATCGGAGTTGATCAGTGCGGGATCGCCAACGGCGTCTTCGTTGATTTCCGTGACCTCGCCCGTCACCGGGGAGTACAGGTCAGAGACGGACTTGGTGGACTCGATCTCGCCGCAGGTCTCCCCCGCGGTCACCGTGGAGCCAACCTCGGGCAGGTCCACGTAGACGATGTCGCCCAGCGCCTCAGCGGCAACAGCGGACACGCCAACAACGGACGGACCAGAGCCATCAAGCGCGATCCACTCGTGCTCGGCGGAGTACTTCAGTTCAGCGGCAACCTTAGCCATGTGTGTTCCTTACGTTTCGAAGTCAAAAGTGAGAGAGCGTTGGCCCAAACACCGCATTAAGTGAGAGAGCGTCGGCCTAAAACGTGCGTTAAGTGAGAGTGCGTTCAGATCCGTTGGGCCCGGCCTCCGGCAGCATGCGTCTAAGGGAGCGTCACGTCCGCCCAGCGGGCGTCTTCGCGACCGAGCATGCAGAGGAGGTCGGGCCCGACGGGCCCAGTTCCGAAATTACTTTTGGCGCTTGTAGAACGGCAGGGCGACAACCTCGAAAGGCTCTGCCTTGCCGCGCAGGTCGATGTCCAGGGCGGTGCCAATCTCGGCGTGCTCGACGTCGACATAGGCCATCGCCACCGGGTAGCCGAGGGTGGGGCTGGGCTGGCCGGAGGTGACTTCGCCAACCACGGCGCCGTCCTTGAGCACCGGGTAGTGCCCGCGGCCGGCGCGACGTCCGAGTCCCTTCAAGCCCACAAGCTTACGCTTTGATCCGGCTTCCTTGGCAGCTTCCAGGGCGGAGCGGCCCACGAAGTCGCCTTCCTTGCTCTTGAGCGCCACAACGCCACCCAGGCCGGCGTCGAACGGTGACCGTTCGAGGGAGAGTTCGTTGCCGTAGAGCGGCATGCCGGCTTCAAGGCGGAGCGAATCGCGTGAGGCGAGGCCGCACGGAACGATGCCGAACTCAGCCCCTGCTTCGGCGACGGACGCCCACAGGGAGGCGGCGCCGTCGTTCGCTACGAAGAGCTCGAAGCCGTCCTCGCCGGTGTAGCCGGTGCGCGCCAGGATGACGTTGTGGCCGGCCACGGTGAGCTCGTTGAACGCGTAGTACTTCAGGTCGGTGACCAGCGCGTGCTGGGCCTCAGCGGTCAGCTTGAGCAGGATGGCCTCGGCCTTGGGGCCCTGGACCGCGATCAGCGAGGTGATGGCGGAGGCGTCCTCCACCTTCACGTTGAACGCCGTGGCGCGTTCGGCCAGGGCGACGGCGACGGTGGGGGCGTTGCCTGCGTTGGGGACCACGAGGTACTTCTCGTCGCTGAAGCGGTACACGATGAGGTCATCGATGATGCCGCCGTCGGCGTTGCAGATGAGCGAATACTTGGCCTTGCCGTCCGCGATGGCGGAGAGCTTGCCCACGAGCGCGTAGTCCAGGAACGCGCCGGCTTCCAGGCCGGAGACCCAGACTTCGCCCATGTGGGAGAGGTCGAACAGCCCGGCAGCGTTGCGCACCGCGTGGTGCTCGGCCAGCTCGGAGCTGTAC
>NZ_JAKFFD010000037.1:0-4660 GCF_036675385.1 Pseudarthrobacter sp.
ACGCCCTTCCTGCAGCAGCGACCACCACCACGGGTTCTGTGCCGGCGAGGCCACGCCCACATGGTTGGGGACGATGTCCACCAGCACGCCCATGCCGTGCTCCCGCGCGGCCCTCGAAAGGGAGAGCAGCCCTTCCGGACCGCCCCGCTCCGGGTCCACCGACGACGGGTCCGTCACGTCATAGCCGTGATCGGAACCATGTTCCGCCGTCAGGATCGGAGACAGGTAGACCCAATCCACGCCCAGTGATTTCAGGTACGGAACGGTCGCGGCAGCATCAAAGAGTGTGAAGCTGCTGCGGATCTGGAGCCGGTAGGTGGACACCGGAGCCTTCACTTGGCGCCGCCCTTCCGGTGCCCCACTTTCGTGGTCTTCCCGGGCTCGGCCACCATGGGTGTGCTGAGGGACTCGGTCTCGCTGGTGGCGGTCTGCGACAGCGCGGCAAGCGACGCGGCTACGGAATGGTCCGGTTCAACATCGGGAACGGTGTGGGCCCGGAGGACCACCAGCGACTTTGCGTCCACCGGCAGAGCGTCACCGGCCTGGACCGGTTCGGTGTCCGCATTGTGGCCGGCGGTGTCGATGATGATGTCCCAGGCCGGTGCGTATTCGTCGGCCGGCAGGGTGAACTTAACCATGTCATCGTGGGCGTTGAAGTACAGCAGGAAGTTCACGTCCGTGATCCGGCGGCCTCGGGCGTCCTTGCCTCGGATGCCGTCGCCGTTGAGGAATACGCCCACGGAGCGGCCGAAGCCGCTGTCCCAGTCCTCCGGCTTCATGGTGTCGCCGTCAACGTCAAGCCATACGATGTCCGGCAGCCGTTCGCCTTCGCCTCTGCGGACGGGGCGGCCGTCGAAGAACCTGCTCCGGCGGAACGTGGGGTGCTTGGCGCGGAGCGCGTTGACGGCGGCGGTGAATTCGACGAGGGGCTGGTCGATGTTCTCCCAGTTGACCCAGGTCAGTTCCGAATCCTGGCAGTAGCCGTTGTTGTTGCCCTGCTGGGTGCGTCCCATTTCGTCACCGTGCAGCAGCATGGGCACACCCTGGGACAGGAGCAGCGAGGCGATGAAGTTCCGCTGTTGGCGGGCGCGCAGCCCGAGGACGGCGGGATCGTCGGTGGGACCTTCAGCCCCGCAGTTCCAGGACCGGTTGTGGGATTCGCCGTCGTTGTTGTCCTCACCGTTGGCGTCGTTGTGCTTCTCGTTGTAGGACACCAGGTCGGCAAGCGTGAAGCCGTCATGGGCGGTGACAAAGTTGATGGAGGCCACGGGCCGACGGCCCGAGTGCTCGTACAAGTCGGCGGAGCCGGTGAGGCGGGACGCGAATTCGCCCAGTGTGGCCGGTTCGCCGCGCCAGAAGTCCCGGACCGTGTCGCGGTACTGGCCGTTCCACTCCGTCCACTGCGGCGGGAAGTTGCCCACCTGGTAGCCGCCAGGACCCACGTCCCAGGGCTCGGCGATGAGCTTGACCTGGGACACCACCGGATCCTGCTGGATGAGCTCGAAGAAGGTGGAGAGCTTGTCAACGTCGTAGAACTCGCGCGCCAGGGTGGAGGCGAGGTCGAAGCGGAAACCGTCCACGTGCATTTCGGTGACCCAGTACCGCAGGGAATCCATGAGCAGCTGCAGCGAGTGCGGCTGGCGGACGTTGAGCGAGTTGCCCGTGCCCGTGTAGTCCATGTAGTGCTTCTCGTCGCCCTCCATAAGCCGGTAGTAGGAGGCGTTGTCGATGCCCTTGAAGGACAGGGTGGGGCCCAGGTGGTTGCCTTCGGCGGTGTGGTTGTACACCACGTCCAGGATCACTTCGATGCCTGCGCGGTGCAGGGTGCGGACCATCGCCTTGAAGTCCTGGACCTGATGGCCGGAGTCGCCGGTGGAGCTGTAGGTGTTCTGCGGCGCGAAGAAGCCGATGGTGTTGTAGCCCCAGTAGTTGCTCAGGCCCTTGTCCTGCAGGTTTCCCTCGTTAACGAACTGGTGCACCGGCATCAGCTCGATCGCGGTGATGCCCAGCTTCTGCAGGTGCGCGATGACGGACGGGTGTGCCACGCCGGCGTAGGTGCCGCGCTGCTCCTCGGGGATCTCCGGGTGGAGCTGGGTCAGGCCCTTGACGTGGGCCTCGTAAATGACCGACTTGTGGTACGGAATGCGCAGGTTGTGGTCGCCGTCCCAGTCGAAGAACGGGTTGATCACCACGCCCATCATCATGTGCGGCGCGGAGTCCTCATTATTGATGGAGTCCGGCTCGCCCAGGTTGTAGGAGAAGAGCGCCGGGTCCCAGTCCATCTGCCCGTGCACGGCCTTGGCATACGGGTCCAGGAGCAGTTTGTTGGGGTTGAAGCGGTTGCCGGAGTCCGGGTCATAGGGCCCGTGGACGCGGTAGCCGTATTTCTGGCCGGGCTGGACCTGCGGGATGTAGCCGTGCCAGACGTAGCCGTCCACCTCGTCGAGCCTGAACCGGGTTTCCACGCCGTCGTCATCGAAGAGGCACAGCTCGATCTTTTCGGCGCGTTCGCTGAACAAAGCGAAGTTCGTGCCGGTCCCGTCAAAAGTGGCGCCAAGCGGATATGCCGTTCCGGGCCAGATTTCCATTCGTGCTCCTCATCGTTGTTCGACAGCGGGTGCGTGGACACAAAGCCGCCCCTGCCGGTACAAAATCTATGCCTACGGTAGCGGGTGGGTGTGACTATTACGTTTCCGGTCCGCAGGTTTACTAAGCAGGCTGACTTTATGCCAAACGTCTGGTACGGCGTCCGCAATCCGGCCCGCAGTCAGCGGTCCGCCGCCGGAGGCGGCCGCTCCCGCGAGGCCGTGGAGGCTGGCCCCGAGGGCGGCAATAGCCGCCCAGCGCTCGTCCGGATCGATGCCCGCATCACGGAAGCGCCCGACGTCGGGCCCCAGTTGGGCGAGCAGCGCACCGATGATCCCGGCCAGGACGTCGCCGCTTCCGGCGGTGGCGAGCCACGCCGTGCCGTCCGCCTGGCTGTAGAAATCCTGGAAGGGCGACGCGACCAGGGTGGTGGCACCCTTCAGCAGCACGGTGGCCTCGGTGAGCACGGCGGCATGCCGGGCTGCGCCGAGGGTGGAGGACTCGACGGCGGTACGGTCCGGGGCAGGATCAAAGTCCGGGCTGTCCGGGGACGAGGCGAGCCGCTGGAGGAGGGCCGCCAGCTCGCCGGCGTGCGGCGTGAGAATCACCTGCGGCGCCAGGACCGCAGGCAGGGCAGGCAGCGCACCGGCGTCGGCGATCACGGGCAGGCCGGATTCCACGGCGTCACGGGCGTGCCGGAGCTGTTCAGTATCGCCCGGACCCATGCCCGAACCCACCAGCCACGCCTGGACGTGCGTCTCACCGACAGAGCCCGTGCTGCACACAACCTCCGGGCACGACTGCCGCACCAGGTCGGCCACCTCGGGCGGGCCCAGGTAGCGGACCATCCCCGCGCCGGCAGCCAGCGCACCCCGGCAGGCCAGCACGGCGGCGCCGGGATAGTCGGCGGATCCGGCCACGACGCCCAGGACGCCGCGGGAATACTTGTGCGAGCGCCTCCCGGGCTGGGGCAGGAGCCGGGCGAGCTCCACCGGCTCAAACCTGCGCAGCGCCGGCCAGGGCAGCTGGTCCTCTATGCCGATGGCCACCACGTGGACGCGGCCGGCGTGATCGGCGCCAGGGTCCGCCAGCAGCCCCACCTTGGCCGCGCCGAAAGTGACGGTCACATCCGCGGAAAGGACCGGCGCATGGGCTTCCCCGGTGTCGGCATCAACGCCGCTGGGGATATCGCAAGCAACCACAATCCCCGGGTCCCCGGCCAGCAGCCGCAGATCCGAAAGGCCGCTCACCAGGCCGGCTGCAGCTCCGCGAAGGCCGCCGCGGGCGCCTGTCCCCAGGATTGCGTCAATTACGACGTCGGCACCCGCCACGTGTGCGGCCAGCTGGCTGGCGTTGGATTCGGTGAGGAGGTGTACGCGCCCCCCGGCGCGCTCAAAGGCAGCCAGCGCCGCGGCATGGGCCGTTCCGGCGGTGAGCACCGCCGTCGTACGCATCCCCCTGGCGGCCAGGAACGAGGCGGCGAAGAGGCCGTCTCCCCCGTTGTTGCCCTTGCCTGCGAGGACGGCCACGCTGGCGCCGTAAAGCCGCCGGCTGCGTGCCTGAAGCTCGTGGACCACGGCGTTGGCGAGCCCGTGGGAGGCCCGCTGCATCAGAACATCGCCCATCCCGGCAGCCAGGAACGGCTGTTCTGCAACCCTGATCTGGGTTCCGGTATAGGCGCTGATCATGGTGTCAGGTCCGTCGATGGGCGGAGCAGTAAGTGGCTCAGCCTTCGGCCAGGACCGTGGCGGTGGCAATGCCGCCGTCGTGGCTCATGGAGACGTGCCAGCGTTTGACGCCCTTGGACTCGGCCACCGCCAGCACAGTTCCTTTGACCTGGATGGTGGGGCCGTGCTGGTCCAGGCCGATCCAGCAGTCCTGCCAGTTCATGCCGGCCGGCGCGCCGAGGACCTTGGCCACGGCTTCCTTGGCGGCGAACCTCGCGGCCAGCGAGCGGGTGTTCAGCTCGCGTTCCGCGGGCACGAACAGCCGGTCCCGGAGCCCCGGGGTCCGCTCAAGCTGGCGGCCGAACCGCTCGATGTCTACAACGTCTACGCCAATGCCAACGATCATG